>JBDNHS010000490.1:0-3758 GCA_041688685.1 Kapaibacterium sp. (SeqCode) | reverse complement strand
CCTATTCTAAGCACTCCTTTTATTATAACAGACCAAAAGTATTATCTTGCTGTAATGGACACTTACCCTGCAAATTCTGAGTTAATTGGAGATATCTTAGTAAAAGATGTAAATCTTGATCCATTAGATACCTATAGCAACGTTAGGGTTTTTGGTACTATAAAAAAAGTATTTGATAATATTCCAATTTCTGAAAATTCTCAGGAGTTTTGTGATTTTGTTACAGCTCAAACAAATACTTTTGAAGATACTTTCAAAAATATAACAATCTTAAATAAATATGGTCAATTAGAGCCAAATGTAATAGTAAATGATTATACAACCTCGCCAACAGTTATTCTAAATGATAAATTAGAAATATTAGGAACATTAGGCACAATTGGATTACCGACTCCAATTAATAATATTTTGGATATTTTTAATCAAAAAAAAACAGAGTCAATTACTTATGATTTGACAGTTAGAACAGGTGAAGTTTATGCTTATATAGCAAGAAATGGTAAAAGATTTGTTTTTGTTGTTACTGAAATGAGACAATCAATTATTACTCCATTTAGAAAAAGAATATCTATAATGTTCTTTAACGTTGATAAATCATGAATTTAATTGATAAATTTATCTAACTTAAATATAATTCAAACTAAAAGATTTCTAAAATATTAAAAAATATAACAATGATTAAGCAATTAAAATATTTAGCATTTATAAGTATATTGGCATTTTTTTCATTTTCTTGTTCAGATAAAATAATCACCAATATTCTACCAATTTCAAATTTTGATAATTTGTATAAAAATGATACAATTAATTCTAACAAAGACGAATATTCTGTTTACCAAAGAGCTAGTTTGAATAATTGTAAAGAATGTTTTGACAAAGAATATATGGACAAAAATGTCGCTAAAGTAAAAACAAACAATGAGTTCTTCAAAGAATTTTTTGATACAAATTTTGTTAATAGAAATAAAATTGAGTTAAATAATATTACTAAATTTATTCAGAATGTACAATTTTTATCCAATAATACTGGGTTTGTATCAATTGCCCATAATGGAGATTCATCATTCAATAAATTATTTGATTTACCTTTTAATGACCATAAAGGCGGAACAGATATTTTCAGTTTTGAAAAAAATAAAAATACTGACAGAATTGAATTTTCGGCATTGCCTTCTTCAATAAATTCTATATTTTGGGATTCTCACCCCTGGTCTATGCAAGATAGTAATTGTAATTTGGTTTTAGTCTGGTCTTCAGATAAAGACAATCCATTTACTGAAGTAAAAAACATTAAAAATAAGACTATTAAAGCAGGTAATACAGACTTATATTATTCTTTTTATGTTGATAAAAAATGGTCTGAAGTTCGTCAGTTAGATACTACCGGTTTATTAAATTCACCTAAAAATGAATTTTCACCATTTATCATTTGTAATGTAGCTCCCAAACTATTTTATTCGTCAAATGTAGCAGGTTCAGATTATGATTTATATGTTGCTGATTTGGATATTGATTATCAAAATCAAATTGTAAAATTAATCAATGACCCAATTATGCTGAATAAAGGAAAAGACACATCATATTATAGTAGTTTTATAAATTCTGAATATGATGAGAAATTCCCTTATGTAAAACTACCATTGAATGATAAATCTAAGACACAAACTTTACTTTTTTCTTCAAATAGAAATAACACTCCTAAGCCATTTGATAAATTTGGCGATACAATTATAGTTAATAAAGGTGGATTTGATATATATTCACTAAATTTTGATTTAGATTGTAAACCAAGAGAAATACCTAAACCCAAAATTGTAGAAGTAATAAAGCCACAACAGAAAGAAATCACTTACAAACTAAAGTTAATAGACAATGAAAATAAAAATAGAGAAATTTTAAAGCCAATAATTATTTTAAAAAATAAAACGAATAACACTTTAACAAAATTTAATGAAAGTCAAATTGAAGTAAAATTAGACCCTAACTCTGAATATGAAATTTACGCTGGCTCGGATTACCAAATCGAAAAATGTGGAGATTTGTTTGATAATAATATCTTAAATTATAATGCTTTTAAAATTACTGAAAATAAGCCAACAATTAACATTAGGAAAGAACTTAAAGACTACGATAGTATCATTTCACCAAGAAAAATTGTAAAATATGATACAATCAAAACTAAAGAGATAGTGCCGGTTGATGGGCTTAATCAATTTAGTGATTTGAATAAGAATAATATTGAAGAAATTAAAAGTTCTAATAATCATTTAATTGTGAATTCACAAAAAGCAACCATTGAGAAAACTATTGTAATTACTGAAATCAAACCATTAGATATAATGATACCTTCTTTTAAATCAAAAAATGAGAATATCTTAGTACAAACTAAAGTGATTGAGATAGAAACCAAATTCACATTTAAACAAGAAGAAAGTAAAAATTCTAAACAAACTAAAATTAAAGAAAAATTAGTAAATGCAGTAGAAATTACTAAATTACAAATTACTAAAAATGAATGGTATGAAGGAAAAGATACAATAACGAAACAAAGAACTTTGGTTTTTTACGATACCATACCACAATATGACACAACTAAAATCAAAATAGAAAGTGCTAATTCGAGAACCAAACTAACTATGCTTGGTAACATCATAACAGATAATTTGAATGAAATCGCTACAATTTATAAAAATCAATATAAAAATGTAATCAATGATACATTATATTTAATTCCAGAAACTTATAAAATGCCAAGTTGTGAATATACATTTGATTCAGATAAAGTTGAATTTTATAAAAATGTACCATATTTTCAAACTGCATTTTGGGAAGTAAATGCTTCGGATAATCTAAAACGCCATAAACAAGAATTGCAAAAAGATGGAAGATTAGGAAAAGCTACTTGTATAGATTTGAATTACTCAAATACAAGATTTGGTTATGGAAGAACTGGGATTATTGAAGATGGAAAAAGAATTAATAGAGATACAATAACAAAAAATTATGAAGATTATGCTATTGAAGTTGATAAAAATTTGAAAAGAATGGCTGATACTATAACAAAACAATTTATGAATAATCTATATATATTTAGAAAAGTAAATCGTAAAGCTAAATTATTTATAACTATGGAAGCTTATTCAGATAAAAGAGGTGCGGCTGTATGTGATTATTTTGGACCTGATGTGAAATTCAATAATTTAATTTTTAAATCTGACTTGACAATACCACAATTAATAGATGTAAAAAAAGAATATGTGAATAATAAGTTTTCATTAGGTGCAGATAATGAAAATCTATCATTGTTAAGAGCTTATTTTGGTTTTAAAGAATTACTTAATATATTAATGAAAAATAAGGAATTTAGTGAACTATATAAAATTGGGAAAGTATATGACCCTACTAATACTTACGATACAAGTGAAGAGATTTTGAAGAAAATTGAAGAATGTGATATTATATTTGCTACGTATGGAAAAGGTATTGACCCCACAGATGCCAAAAGTAATGTAACAGATTATGATAAAGTGAGACGTTTAAATCTCAAAATTGAAATATTGGAATATGAGAATGGAACTATTTCTACAAATAGTTGCTGTAGATAAATACTAACAATAATTATATAAATAAAAAAGACTGCCTCATAACAAAGCAGTCTTTTTTTTGTATTTTCTAAATTTTCTTTTTAAATATTTCTTCTATACTTTATCGGCACTACACATTAAATCTGAAGTGGATTACATCGCCGTCTTTCACTG
>JBDNHS010000489.1:0-6482 GCA_041688685.1 Kapaibacterium sp. (SeqCode) | reverse complement strand
AGCTGTTGGAGGTTCTTTAAATTTTGTTTGGAAGAAAAATGGAGTTGATTTACCAAATTCTAATAAAGCAGAATATACAATTGACAAAGTGAAATCTACAGATGCAGGTGATTATACTTGTAGTGTTATTGGTCAATGCGGTCAACCAGTAATTTCAAGTGTTGCAAAACTTACTATTGGCAGTGGACCAACAATTTCTGGAGACCCACAAAGTAGAACTTCCGCTATTGGATTAAATGTAACTTTCACTGTTTCAAGCTCGGGTGATAATACTTACCAATGGAGAAAAAATACTGTAAATATTGCAAACACAGATGGCGAAGTATTGTTTTTGACTAATGTAAAAAAAACAGACGCTGGAGATTATGATTGTATAGTAACTAACTCTTGTGGCTCATCTACTTCACAAAAAGCTACTTTGACTGTTACTGATGGTCCGACTGGTCCTATTATAACTATTAAAAATATGAATGTAGTTTTTGCTGATACAAAGGTTGGCGATACAAAGGACACTACACTTGTTACTTTTATTGAAAATACTGGCGATGAAGAATTGAAAATCAATACAATAAAAGTTGTCCCAGAAATTTCTCCAAATGATGGTGATTTTGTTATTGTAACAAATGCTACTCCTTATATTTTACAAAAAGGCGAAAAGTTAAGTGTTCAATTTAGTTTTAAGCCAAGTGCATTGGGCAACAGAGAAGTTTCTATTAGATTTATCACAAATGCAACTACCGAAACCATAAAATTGAGTGGCAAAGGGGTTGGAGATAGTAACCCAAGTGTAACAGCTGAAAACTCTAATATTGAAATCAAAACTATCCCTGGTGAAGCAAAATCGGATAAAATAGTTATTAATAATGTTGGTAATACTCCAGTTAGTATCAAAGAAATTATTAGAAACCAAAATAATGCTGAACTAACAATAAATGCAACATTTCCTTTGGATATAAATGCTGGTGGTAGTGGTGAAATTAATGTTAATTTCAATCCTACAATGCCTATAAATATTCAAGAAGAATGGACAATTAAATTTACTAATCCAATAATTGCTGATATTAAAATCAATATCAATGCAGAAGCTGAAGTTTTATCTATAAACTTCATTGAATTGAAAGAACTTACCACATATCCAAACCCTACTAACGGCGAGTTTAATGTAAAATTCACTGCTGATTTAACTGAAAATATTAATTTTGAGATAATTGATATTAATGGAAATAAAGTAAATAATATTTTAGTTAACTCTAATGGTTTTGGTGAGTATAACCTAAATTGGAACGCTACTAATTTTAATGGAAATAAAGTTGGTGCTGGTATTTATTTTGGTAGATTAATAGGTTATGGAGTTAGTAACACGGTCAAATTTACTGTAAAATAATATCAAAATTATTACAATATACTTTTAACAATATAACCAAAAATAAATTTAAAATTAAGCACCATAATTTTGTTAATAGCAATTTTATGGTGCTTTTTTTTATTTTTGACAATTTTTAGATAAATTAGTAGAACTTTAAATCTATTTAAACAAATAATATCAAATAAAAATATTAATGAATACTTTCAAAAATTTACAAGTTATCCAGATGGACAAAATTCCAGTTTCATTATTACTTAAGTCGCCTGTGAATTTACGCTCTTTGACTGGTGAAAATGGATTGAATAATTTCATCACAGACAAAAACCTTCATAGACCACAATTAGCTTTGGCTGGTTATGTTTCACTATTTACATTTCATAGAGTGCAAGTTTTTGGAAATACTGAATGTTTTTATCTGAGAGACCTTTACAGAGAAGATAGAATTAAAGCATTCAAAAATATTATTCAATTCCCTATTCCATGTATTATTCTAACAAATAACAATGAATTAGACCCAGAGTTGATTGAAATGGCAAAAGAAGCCAATATCGTTGTTTTGACTACCGAATATGAAACCACTAAAGCCTCAACTTTACTTTCTGAGTATCTTGATGACCAATTTGCCGAACAGGTAACAGTTCACGCATCTTTTGTTGATGTCTATGGTGTCGGAATTTTGTTTGTTGGTCGGTCTGCAATTGGTAAAAGTGAGATAGCTCTTGATTTGATTGAAAGGGGTCATAGATTAGTCGCTGATGATGTTGTGGTTCTAACTAAAGTTCGAGAATCTGTATTAATGGGCACTGGAACTAATTTGGTGCAACATTATATGGAAATTAGGGGTTTGGGTATTATTGACGTCAGACAAATGTTCGGTGTAAGAGCCATAAGATTTCAAAAGAGATTGGAAATAATAGTTGAACTTCAAGAATGGAAAGAAGACAACGCATATACAAGAACTGGTTTGGATTTGGAGCCAATAAACATTATGGGAATTAATATTGATTCTATTCATTTACCTATTTTCCCAGGTAAAAATATAACAGTAATAGCAGAGGTAATTGCTTTAAATTATTTACTAAAAACTTACGGTTACAATGCCTCTGAAGTATTTGCAGATAAGTTGAAAGACTTGATTAAATTGAGAACAAATAAAGGTTACCACCAAGAAAGGATAATTAACTATTTTCAGGGTGACAGAGAGTAAATAATAATTGATTTTTGTTGTTATTTGTGTGGTGTTTAGTGGTGTAAAAAAAGCAAATATTTATCTTTTCTTCACCTCAAAATATTATTTAATAATTATTATTTATACCAAAAAATAAAGGAGAATTATAATGATATCCATTTATAATTCTCCTTTTAATCTATATAATCTCAAAACCTTCTGAAACAAAATCTTTTGATTTTTACTTCACTTTTACAATTTTCTTACTAATAATATTGTTATTATATAAAATTGTATAAAAATAGTTTCCACTGATTAAATTAAATGTTTGATATGGTACACCGTGAACTCCTGATTCTTGCCAATCATCATAAATTTTGTCTAATAAATTACCTTCCATATCATAAAGATTTATTCTTACTTTTCCTGCATTTTTGATTGCATAACTAAATAAAGTAAAATCAGTTACTGGATTAGGATAATTACCAAATACAATTAATTCTTCAGTATTAATTTTTGAATTAATAGCATCAATTGATAGTTCAATCTCACAAGGTGCCAAATCCGGTGCGTTAATTTTTTTTTCAGTTTGTATTTTGTTTTCAATTAATTTATTAGAATTATTATTTACATAAAATGCCTTACCAAAATTTTCTTTATTGTTAATATTCAAAATATCCTCCATAAGATACCACTCAGCTTGAGTTCTTTCTTGACTAATATCCAAAAGCACATAACCGTGTTGGTCAGAATTCATATAATTAATCCAAGGCACGTTTGTAACAACTTGATTTTCTAGTAACAAAGCAATTTGACTTCTTTCTTCTAATTTCATTTCTAATGGTTTAATTGTGCCCAAACCTGGGAGGGTCAATATTTCTTGTTCATTAAGATTAGCAGAACTTACTGAAGGTGTTGTAAATTCAAATGCAGTGGTACCAGTAGCTGTGGCTGGATTGTATTGAGCTAAATTTTCTGGTAATAATGATAACACATTAGAGGCAAATGACATGTGGAAATCTCCTGACAAGATACCAACATTTTTTATGTTATTGTCTTTGATTAATTTACAAATTCTTTCTCTTTCTGCCGGGTAACCGTCCCAAGCGTCCATATTTGTAATTAGTGCTGGTGGAATTGGCACCATCATTATTGATGAACCAATTAATTTCCATTTTGCTGTAGAGTTTTTGAGTGTGTTTTCTAACCAACTAAATTGTTCTTGTCCTAACATAGTTCTTTCTGGGCTTTGCCATAATAATGTATCAACTTCACCATTTGATTGTCCTTTCGGTGCCAATTGTTTTTGGCGTCCTGAAAGTCTTGTTTCGAGCATAATAATTTCAGCCAAATCTCCATATTTAAAGCTTCTATAGATATTTTTTTGTTTTCTACATTTCTAATTGGCATCCACTCATCATAAGCATTTATCGAATTTTGAACTCTTAGATTCCAATCTCCTTCAGTAGCAGAATTATGATTTTCAGCTCCACCCATCCAACTATCATTAGTAGTTTCGTGGTCGTCCCAGGTGGCAATCATCGGATGTTGTTGGTGCATTTTTCTTAACATTGGGTCTAATCTATATTGAGAGAATCTAACTCTATATTCTGCCAATTCAATAGTCTCTTCAGCGGGTAAATGTTTCCTATTTGTAAGATTTGGGTGTTTATAATACTCATCAGAATACTCATAAAAATAATCACCAAGATGCACAACTGCATCTAAATCATTTCTTTCTGCAATTCTTTCCATAGCATTAAAAAATCCCCATTGATAATTTACACAAGAAATCATTGCAATTCTTAATTTATCAACATTATCATTTTTTGAAGGAGCTGTCTTAGTTCTACCAATTAATGATTTATTACCAAATGCACTAAATTGATAATAATAAGTTGTATAAGAATTCAAACCTGTTACATCAATTTTTACAGTATAATCTTTTGCTTGATTAGTATTTGATTTACCATTTTTGACAATATTTTTTAATTCTTTATCAGTCGCCATTAACCAATCAACTTCAACATCAGAATCAATATCAGTTGTTACTCTTGTCCAGATAATAACTCTATCAGTTAGTGGATCACCAGAGGCAACTCCGTGATAAAATGGCTTAAGCTTTTCGTCGAATGTTAAGTATTTAGAGTATGAAGAAGCCCTTTTGTTTTCTTTTGGCGAAGAATGTCCGTGTAGTTCTTCTGCATTAAATTGAACATTTTTATTTTTCAGACTATTTACTTTTTCGTCTATAGTTTTTTCATCTAAATTATTGTTAATTTGCTTTTCATTCTTTAATAAAGTCAGATTTTTGATTGAGTTGGATTTAGAAATAGTATTGGAAGTAGATTTTTGAGGTTGAGGTTTGTTGATACTTGGGGAGTGAGTATTCTGATTCCTAATAAATGATTGAGGTGGCGTGTTTTGAATTCTTTTTGTATTACCAAAAGAATTTATATTAACAAACAGTAACGTATATACCGTAAATAGGTAAAGTAACTTTAACATATATAACCTTGATTTATATTAATAAAAATATTATTTAATTTACCTGATACAAAATTAATATTTAATTGTAAAAATTTAGACAATTTAGAGTTAATTTTAAGTTAATTATTTATATTTTTTATAGTTAATATTTATTAAAAACTTAACATTAAATTGACTAAATATTAATTAAAAATTAACTATTTTGAAATATATTTGTGGTTCTTTATTATCTAATATTTATAAATCTTATTTTAGCAAGTTATTAATGAAAGTTATTTATTTCGTTGAGTCTCTCGAAGAAAATCAAGATGGAGTTACACGTGTTGTTTATAAATTAAATGAATTTAATGAATCAAAAAAAATCAATACACTTTATATCACCTCAAAACCTTCTGAAACAAAATCTTTTGATTTTTACAAAACTAAAAGCCTTCCTATACCTGGTTATGAGGGCTACAGAATGTCTATTTCAAGATGGATAGAGATATCTGAAGTAGTGAAATTATTTAATCCTGATTTACTTCATATACATGCTCCATTTGCCTTAGGTGTAACAGCAACTAAAATAGCTAAAAATCTAAATATACCAATAATTTCAACTTATCACACTCATTTTATTACATATCTAAAATATCATAATGCTCAGATTTTGGAGCCAATTTTAGAAGCACATCTCAAATCAGTTTATAACAAATGTAACCTGAATTTAATTCCATCTAAAAATGTATTAGACCAATTAAATGAAATGGGTATTGAAAATATGGAGGTATTGTCGCATGGTGTTGATAATACTATATTTAATACTAAATTTTATAATGAAGAAGTTAGAGATAATTATTTAGAAAATGACAGTAACAAAACAATATTTTTGTATGTTGGTAGATTAGTTTGGGAAAAAAATCTAAAACTTATGGCAGAAGTTTTTAATAAACTATACGAAACACGTGATGATTTTGAGTTTCTAATTGTAGGTGCGGGTCCAGCAGAACTTGAACTTAAAGAATTATTACCTAAAGCAAAATACCTGGGTTTTAAGACTGGTAGAGAATTATCAGAAATATATGCTTCTTGTGATAGTTTCGTCTTTCCATCTGATACAGAGACCTTTGGAAATGTTACAGTAGAGGCAATGGCATCAGGTTTGGTACCAATTGTGGCAAATGGTGGTGGGTCTGCCGATATAGTTCAGCATCAAATTAACGGTCTTAAATTCAAAGCAGATTCATTTGATGACTTCTTTAAGAATTTAGTGTTAAGTTTAGATGATAAAAACTCACATTCCCAACTTAAAATCAATGCAATTAAATCTTCTAATAGTTATAATTGGGAAAATATTCACAACAAAATGATAGATAGTTACGAAGATGTTATTTTTCAAAATAACATGAAAAAAAACAAAATGGGGATTTTCCCTAATAGAAGAACATATTTTTATAGTAATTTGATTAGCAGATAATT
>JBDNHS010000488.1:0-5693 GCA_041688685.1 Kapaibacterium sp. (SeqCode) | reverse complement strand
TTAATTTGTAAAACGTAAAAAATAATAAAAAATTTAAAAATAAAAATATTTTACAAAAACTTCTTCAAATTTGTAATTATTTTATTAATTGTTTGTTATTATAAATAATTGTATTACAAAATAAATTCAAATTACCATTAATTTTTAGTGGGAGTTCTATGCAAAAATACTTTACTAATTTCGATTTTTCTCAAAAAATAATTCTCTCAAAATTATCTAATTGCCCAAAAAATATATTTAATAATCTTGTATTCAACAAAATTATTCTTTATATATTTATTTTTAATTTATTTGTTATTTCATCTTTTTCTAATGAAACTATTGAAGTAAATCTACCTGTCAATAAAAGTACTTCTTTTATGGGAAGGCATTTTATGGTTGGATTTATGCAAAATGAATTAAATAGAATTCAAAGTATGCCGGTGCAACTAAAATTATTTTTTGCTTCAATCAAACCAGCCAACGTAAAAATCAAATTTTCAGATGGAAGTGAATTGCAGAATTTTGTTCCCGCAAATGGTGTTTCAATTAGAGATATTAGTGATTACTACGAATCAAGTAACTCAGAGGTGGTCGAAAGGAAAGGTATCGAAATAATATCTGATGAAGCAATTATGGTTTATGGATATTGCTCTCAATACACTACAAGTGATATTTATACTGCTATTCCAATTAGTGCTTTGGGTAATGAATATCGTACAGTAAATATGCCTAATGATTTTTATGCACCTAAAAAAGATAAAAAAGCTGATTCTATCAATCCCAGTGATAATAGAATTAGACCTGGTGAATTTTTAGTTATAGCTAACGAAGATAATACCATTGTTGATATAACTCCTTATGTTACAACTTACAGAAACAAGCAAGCATTAACTAAATTTACTGTTACTCTAAATAAATTTGAATCATATTTAGTACAATCATACCCAACACCAGAAATTAAGAAAGTAAATGATTTAACTGGTTCATTAATCAAAAGTAATAAACCAGTTACAGTTTTATCAGGTCATGTAAGAACTGCTACCCCACAAGTTGATTTTGATGAAGACGGCGATTCTAAAGATCATATTATTGAAATGTTACCACCTGTTTCTGCATGGGGGCAAAATTATTTGACAGTACCTTTTGGAGGAATTGGCAAAACACTTGGTACTATGTATAAAATTGTAAGTCATTTACCAAATACTATTATTTCTGCAACAACAGAAGATGGTACATTGACTTATTACTTGGATAACCCAGGGAATTCACTCATGATTTCAGAAATTGAAAAATCAGCTAAGTGGTCTTCAAACAAACCTTTTCTACTTACTCAATTTATGAGTAGAGCAAATGCTGAAAATAAAAGATGGGTAAATTTTGATCCATCATTTAGTTTGATATCACCTACAAATCAATATATAAATAATGCAATATTTAGAACTCCTAGAAACAACTTTTCAAATTTTAGAAATTTCGATGGGTTTTTAGTAAATCAATATAATTATCATAAATGTATTATTATTTGTGAAAATGAAGCCTTAAATGACTTGACTATAAATGGTGGCATCATCAAAAATTTGAACCAAGTTTATCAAGTTGCACAATTTACTAGTGGTTATAGTTTCTTTGTGATAGATTTATTGGAAAATTCTACTTATAAAATAGAATCAAAACTTGGTAAATTTACTGGAGTAATGTTTGGAGGTGGGTCTTTTGATTCATACTCAAATCCACTCGGTGCCTTATTAAATAATAAGGATATTGTTGATGATGAATTCCCGAAATTTAATCTCAAAGATGAATGCGGTAATATCTGGGGTACTTTTACAGATTCCACTAAAACAGATACAGGTATAAAGTCTATTGATATATTAAATACAACTAAGAATTTTAAATGGGAAATTGACACTCTAACTGAAAATTCTAAAGTAATTAATTTCTCTGCCACACCAATTGATAGAAGCATTGATGGAATAATAGAAATTGAATTATATGACAAAAATGGAAACGGCAAAAAGTTTACTTTCAAATATAAAGGCATAAAAATAACTCAACTTAAATACATTAATTTGGGTGATTTGTATCATCCCGATTCTACTTGTTTTAAATATAAAATTAAAAATGAGAGTGATACTGAAATTAATTTAATTAGTATTTCAGACCCAACATTTAGTGGACTAAAAATAAAATACAATCTCAGTTTCCCTTTTGTTTTAAAAGTTCAACAAGAAATCGAAATAGAATTCTGCCTTAATACATCAATTAAAACAAAAACTATATTAGAAAGAATTGAATTTAATTTTGATTGTAACCAGAAAAACTTATTAGTTTTAGAATCTAATTTTATTCTACCTTCATTAATTAGCGAAGAAATAGATTTAGGACTAATTAGAATAGGGGATACAGTCTGCACAGACTTAAAATGGGAAAATAATGGGGACTTCGATATATATATATCGAATTTAAATCTGTTAGGATTACAAGCAGATTTTGGCAAAACTATATTTTTTGATACTTTAGGCTATTTCCCAAAAATTATTAAAGTAGGCGAAAGTTTGATTATCAAAAATATTTGTATTGTTCCAGATAGTGTCAAAGATTATACCTTTAATTTCACAATGAAAAATAATCTTAATATTCAAAATATAGGAGTAATATATGCAAAAGGTGGTGCACCTAACATTCAAATAATTGATTTGGATTGGGGTACTCGAAGAGTTGGTACTTTTAATGATTCTACTGTTGGTATTACAAACATTGGTAATCTGAAAGGCAAAGTTAAATTTATCAAAAATATAAACTCAAGATTAGATGACAATTTAGAAAAATATTTTATTGACTTGGACGAAATAGAGCTCCAACCTAATGAAGTTATTAACCTTGAATTAGAATATCTCCCAACAATTGAAGATTATAATGGCTATAGTTATAATTATGATTTGGATATTGATTGGCAGTTTCACCCTAAAACAATATTTAATATTGGAGCTAAGTCATCACTGCCACAAATTAAATCTCGTACTATAAATATGGGTAAATGTGAAATATTCACTGAGAAAAAAGGGGTTGACAGTCTTATGTTTAATGTTTTTGGGAATGAAAATCTTAAAATCAAAATCATAGAAGTAATCTCTGGTGATAAAGATGCATTTGAATTAAGTAATAATTTTAATGAGACAGGGGTTTATCCTATAGATTATCAAAGGTTAATTGATATAAATTTCAAACCTACATTTATTGGTAATCATATTCTCAAAATAAGCATTCTAAATGATGGACTTCCAAACTATTACAATAAAGTAGATACAGTTTATATATTCGGTGAGGGTGCACCAGGGGATACATTAGATTTTGAACTAACTATTGATAAATCTGATATATATGCTTGTGACTCAACAGAGGTAACTATAACAATCAAAAACAAAGGTAATATAGATATAAATATCAAAGATATTGATATTATTAGCAATAACTTCGAAAGTTGGGCAGTAGAGAGTATTAATAATAAATTATTGAAAAAAAATGAAGTTATTAATTTTAGAGTAGGAATGATTTTAGAAAGACTGCAAGAGGGAAATATTGATTTTGATGTAAACTTAAATTATGAAAAAAGTTTTTATGATACTTTTGTTTTAACTGATACAACAATTAAATTATCAAAATATATTAAGCCAATAGTATATCAACTGATTTCTAATGAAGTAAAAGATATAAACTTTATTATAGGTGATACAACAAGTTTTGATATATCTGGAAAATTCCCTTTTGATATTGACAAAAATATTGAATTTAAACTTAAAATGAATTTGAATATTTACGATGTAAAATTAATGAACAACTTTACTTTCTTAATTATCAAATCAGAAGGTAAAATAGAGCAAATACCTGTCAATATCACACAAACTGAAACAGAATTGATTTTCAGTATAGTTAATAAGGATATTTTTATCGGAAAAGATGCAGAATGGAGTATGAACTTAATTTTTAAAAAGTTATTAACCGATCAATTAAAAGTAGATTTTGCTCTATATTTAGACGCAGATAAGTGTTTCGACCCCAATGTTAATAATTTTTTTGGAAATGTGGAAGATATTTGTGTATTTAATTTGCGAACTATTGAATTTATTGCTAAATTAAAGGAATTGAAAGTTACACCAAACCCAATTTCTTTTTTTGGTACTATAGAATTTGAGTTAAGAAAAGACGAAGATTTAATAAAATTTGAAGTTTTTTCGATAAATGGTGAAAAAATATTGAATTTTGAAAAAATAAATTTGAAAAAAGGCTTACAATCTATTATATTTGAAATATCAGAATTACCAACAAGCAATTATATTTTGGTAATTCATACATCAAACTTTGTTAAACATACTTTCTTCACAGTTAATAAGTAAAAGGTAACTATGAAAATTATTATACAATATATGGCAGTTTGTACTGTGTTATTGTTTGGCTCTATCAATTCTAATATCTTTGCACAAGATGATGATCCCTTGGCGCCAAAAATTGAGTCTACTCCAATTCTTTTGGGACCTTCTTTTGGGATAAATCGTTCGTTACATTCTGTAGATTTGGGCACTTCCCCTGCGGGTACAATAAATGAGGCAATTTGCCCAAGATTTGAAAATGGTCAAGCAATTGGCTATTGGGTTGGTGGTACATTCGAATATATTTTGGGTGATGTCGTTAACTCCAAATCTTCCATCATTACAAGATTATTATATAATACAATGCCTGCAAGTATGGTGAAATCAGGAGATACCTACCCTTCTATAAGAAGATTAATTGACGGTACATTTGAAGAAATTAACTCATCAACAGAATACAATAATGAAGTTGTTTATAATATGGTTAGTTTGGATATTCAATATAAATTAAATCTTTTTGATAGTCCGTTTGGAGTTATTGTTGGTCCAACTTTAGATTTGGGTTTAACAAGAACACAAGACCAAACTATGAACTTAATTACACCTTTGGAAGGAGTATTCAAAAAAGTTGATGGTGTTGTGTATCGTGGCGATCAAGATAATCCAAGAACTATTGTAATTAGTGAAGGCGATATTCCAAATTCTTCTGCAATCAGAGTTGGTATCAAAGCTGGTGTACAATATGAAATAGACCCAGGGAAAGGTTATATAATCGTTCCTCACTTTAATTATAACTTTGGTATTACTAATCTTTCTACTACTGATGATTGGAGAGTAAGTGCTTTGCAATTCGGTGTAGATATTAGATTTACAATTAAGTAATAATTATAAATAAAATTTATTTTCAAAGTGGTCTTTTAATCAAGACCACTTTTTTTATTTTCAAAAATATAATTGATTACTTAATCTATTACATAATTTTTATATTAATTAGTACTAATTCAAAGAAAGGTACACTTTACTTATTTATTAATATTTTTTAAATTTTATTAATTTCATAAAGAAAATATTTGAAAAACATCGCACCCAAAAAGTCTTTAGGACAAAATTTTTTAATTGATGAATCTATTTCACAAAAAATTGTTGATAGTTTAGAATTAAAAGATGATGATATTGTAATTGAAATTGGTCCTGGTACGGGCGCATTGACTAAATACATTTTAACAAATGACATTAAATTAAAACTTTTTGCAATTGAAATTGACAAAAGAGCTATTCAAGATTTACACATAAAATTTGAAAAATATATCTTCAACGAAAAATTTGAAATTATTGAAAATGATA
>JBDNHS010000487.1:0-3293 GCA_041688685.1 Kapaibacterium sp. (SeqCode) | reverse complement strand
GACATTGTATTAAACATTCCTATAATTATAACTGTAATATATCATAAATATATCATACTATAATAAAATCAATTTTTATTATAATAAAATTTTATAAAAAATTTACCTTTTAACTGTGCTATATTTATCCTCTAATCAACACAAGTCCTATCTAAATAGGGTTATGTTCAGATTGTTCAGGTTGTTCAGGTTGTTCAGGTTGTTCAAATTCAGTAAATTTTTCCTTAAATTTTTCTTTTACTTCAACGCGAATAGTTTTCATTTGAAGATGGAAAAAAATGATGACGGATTTACCAATAAAATCTTTTCGTTTTTCAAATGAATTAGACCATTTAAGAGCTAGTTCTCTAGATTGTCCGATAGTTGTGGGAAATAAACTCCAAGTTGAAAAGTCATACTTTACGACACCTAAAATTGGTTTTACACTATGATGTAAAAATCCCAAGCAATTATTATATCCGCCGACAAATCCAAACATACATAAGGGCTTACGGTCTGTGCTAGGTTTACAGATAGAAAATGGTTTTTCTTGTTCAATAACTAGGCTCATATTAAGTGTTGTATGATAATATTTATGTAAATAATCTTTAGATGTTATTATTTATTCAATTTTTTGTCAATATATTAATTATTATTATTATAAATATTTAAAATATAAAAAAACATTAAAATATTTTGGCAATTGCTTGACTAATATGAGTCAAAAATTCAACTCTGAATGTATCATCTATTAGTTCTGGAGTTTTTCCCATAATAATTTCAATATCTCTTTTATTTTCCTCGGGAACATATGCTATTTTAACTCCTGCACGTTTAGCACCTGATAATTTAGCATCTAGACCACCTATTGCTGTAATATTACCATCTAAATCAATTTCTCCAGTCATTGAAATATCATTTTTAATTGCTTTATTTGTAAATAGTGAATAAATAGCACATGTTATGGCGGCACCTGCTGAAGGTCCATCTTTACTAGTTGAACCATCTGGACAATGAATATGTAATCCTGTATTAACGAATGAATTTATTAGAGAATTTTGTTTTACTCTATCTAATAAATTCCAAGCAACAGTTTTAGCAACATTCATTGATTCAGAAATTACTTTTTCCAAGCTACCGGTAGTTTGTAAAGTCAATATATCTTTACTGTATGTTTTCTTTACTTGTATACTCATTATATCGCCTAATCCACTGGATGTTGCATACATTCCATTAATACAGCCAATTTTTGGTTCAGTATTAATTTTTTTTAAATGAACTTTTGGATATTCATTCATTATTGTTTTTATATACTCATCCTCAATTAGGAGAGTGGATTCCATGCTTTTATTAACTATTCTATTTAAATGAGCATTTCTTATAATTTCTTCTAATTTTTCCTTTAGTTTTCTTACTCCTGCTTCCATTGTATATTCTAATACTACTGATTTTATTTGATTATCTGTTAGATTTATATCATTTATTGAATAACCAATATTTTTGCAAATTTCTGGAAGTAAAAAGTTTTTAGCTATGGGTATTTTTTCCTTAATAGTGAGTGCGCGAACATTAATTTCTTTTATTCTATCTAGTAAAATTCTATCTATTTTTGATGAATCGTTATAAGAAAACACTATAATTGCTCTTGATAAATCAATTGGCACTTCATTAAAATATCTATCGGTAAAATGTTCATTCTGAACTGGGTCTGTTATATGAGTCAATACAGATGAAATTTCATATCCATTTTCTGTCTTGGAAATTTTATCCAATTCATCAAAAAATATTATTGGATTCATTACTTTGGATTGTTTTAGACACTTAACTATATCACCATGTGTTGAGCCATGATAAGTTATATTATGACCTATAAGTGTTGAGCCATTTGCACTTCCACCAAGTGAAATAAAACTAAATGGTCTAGAACTATATTCTGTTTTTTCTTGTAAATTAATACTATATTTATCATCGGAGAAATCATAGTTAATAAAATCTACTAAACATTTTGCCAGAGAACCCTTAATCAATGAAGTTTTTCCAACACCAGGGGGTCCTTGTACACCAATTACTATACCATGAGATAACCCTCCAGAAAGCCATTGAGCTATAATACATTTAAATTGTTTTTTAGTAGAGTCGTGTCCATATATTGTTGAATTTAATACAGAGTCAACATATTCTAAATATTGAATTCTCATACTCATAAACTCCCTATACATATTATATAATTCCGAGTATTGTGATTGATTATCTTCCACATTGAAAAAATTAATAATATCTGATTCATTTGATAACTTTGATAATCTAACCGAATTTATTTGTTCAGTAGGACTATCTACCGAATCTTGATTACTTATAATAACATTACCTATTTTTTCATTAAGTTTTTCAATAAAATCCCCAATAAATTTAAATATTTTTTCTTGTCTAAATTTTCCAAATGGAATTTTAACTAAACTATCAATATATTCTTTCGCCTTTCCATTTACCAATACATTATTATCAAGTTCAGCCTCTTTTTCCTCAATATGAGAAATTATTTCTTTGGGAAAATCATTAATATCATAAGTTGGTTTTGGCTTTGTCTTTCCACCATTAAGTAAATCCATTATATTTATAACATTACCCCTTGGCATATTTCCCATACCAGACATATTAGGTTTTATATGCAATGTATCACAAGATTTAATCATTTTATGATCCATTAAATATTTATGCAATTTTAAATATTTACATTCACCCATAAAATTAATAAATTCACGTCCATATTTTAATTCTAATTTATTAGATTTCCACCATTTTACAATTTCCATTATTTCATATTCTTCCAATTTACATCTATTAAATGATTCTGCTGTATATTTAAATTGAACTGGATTATTTGATTCTGTTTCCTTGGATTTTGTAAACCACCAATCTAAAGAACGTATTTTACCACTTGTCACTGCATTATTAACTGCACGTTCCGTATATTTTAATACTAAACCTGAACTGAACCACCAATCTAATATATCAACATGACCTAATTTACTAGAATCATCCAATGCTTTTGAAGTATATTTTAAAACTATACCATTATCTCGATGTTTATTTAACCACCAATTTAAAACATCAATTTTATTATTAAGAGATGCAGAATCCATCGATACTGATGTATAACTCGAATCTAAATCTTTTTTATTGCTTTCAGAATCAAACCAATCATCCAATTTTGATATTTCACCTATCGAACTGTAAAAATCAATTAATGATTTGGATAATTTATTATCATCTTTGTTATCATCTTTATTATCATCTTTATTATCATCTTTATT
>JBDNHS010000486.1:0-5995 GCA_041688685.1 Kapaibacterium sp. (SeqCode) | reverse complement strand
TTAAACCATCTCTTGTTTTGCCATTTGCAAAAGTTTTTCCTTTGTTCCAAACTGAAACAACTACTTTGTTATCTTTGGTTAAAAATTGTCTTTTTAATTTCATTTCAAATCTTATCATTTTATCGTGAATTGGATTTAAAATAAATTTTACAGTATCAGGAATTTGATTAATTAAATTAAATTTATCTTCAATCTTTTTAGTTTCTTTTGAATACTTTACAATATTAGTTTCACCACATAACAAAACTAATGCATTTCCAGTTATTCTATTTGTCTTTACTTCTTTCATAAAAGGTGAGATAATTTCAACATTAAATTTCTTTGTATATTTTAATTTTCCAAATTTTTGTATAATTTCATAATTACTCCAATCGTTACCCAAATTTTGATATATTTTAAAGAAATTGGCAATTCTATCTTTATTTTCATATTTAAACTCTTCAATAAAAATGGATTTCAAATTTTGATATTTTTTTGAATTTAGCATTTTACTTGTTATCGTATTTTTATCGAGAATAGTAAATAATGAAAATAGAACGCTATCACATTTTTGTGAATCTAAATAGTCTAAAATTTCAAAGATACTAGTAGAAAAGTCGGAATTGCCATTTAATTCACTATAATCACGAGCAACAATACCAAGTTTTGATATGTTAAACGTAGATTCATTTAACGATTTCGGATTATTAAGTGATTCTTTTAAATTATACTTATTTATAATTTTCATAATTAATTATTTTTTTAAATATTTCAATATCATCATTTTTATTAACGTTAAGAGAACACCAAACGTAATCATTTGCATATAACCTTATAGTTGGTTTGAGATTAAGGTAAAATGGTATAAAATCTCTAATTGTATCATACCATGCCCTTTGTTCGTCTCTAAATGGAGGGTCATTATCCTTCTTATCCAACTTTTCACAATTATCCAACCATTTTACTTTATCAAAACCAAGGAGCAACTTTTCAGAATAATTATCAAGAGAAATTAACCTTGGTTTTGTGAAATGTTGGGACTCATCAAATTCTAAGACAAAGTTGTTTTTAATGAAATAATCAACATTTGGAAGTTTTTTAGACCTTATAAAATTTTCATATCCTCTAAATTTTTTAAGTTCTGATAAAATCGTTTTTAAATTTGAATTGAAGTAATTATCTTCAAATTCTTCTACTTTATTACTAAATCCTAAATTATAATTTTGATATACATTACTTTTCCCATAAATTATTTCAAGTAATTCAGAAATTCTCTTTTTACAATCTTTACATCTTTCGTTGTGTTTTCTCATAAATTTAATTTACTCAAAATATTATTTTTAATCTTACAAACTACAAAAATGATACCATTTAAAAAATATTTCGCCCAATTCTAATAAAGATTTTAACTTATAATTATTTTAACGAGACATTACTCTATACTACTCCTACTCAATACAAATCGGGTCTGCGGTCATCGAATATGTCGTTAAATGAGTTGATTTTTTTGTTTTTAGATTCTATATGGTCAAACTCTATGTTTAATATATTTTCTTCTTTTTCGCTTAATTGCCCAATCAATTTGCCCTCCGTATCATAAAATCCACTGCAACCTGTAAAATAAAGTTGTTCATCTTTTAATGTTTCTGTACCAATTCTATTTGACACAGCAAAAAATACTCGGTTATCCAATGCACGAGCTGGCATTGATGTTTTCCATAATTTTGTAACTAAATTAGCAGGGCAGACCAATAAATCTGCTCCCAACAAAGCATATTTGCGAGAAATTTCTGGGAATCGCCAATCATAACAAATCAAGCTACCGATACTTAGGTCTAAATGTTTAATATAATTTAAAGTTAAGCCATTTTGCTCATCATTAGTATTAGTATCATTAAAATGACTTTTATCAAAGATGATATTTTCTTTGTAAAACAAATGAGACTTTCGGTAAACTTTGGTTTCCTTGGGGTTTGGGCTAATTAAAATTGATGAATTATACAATTTATAATTTTTGGCTAAATCTCCTTCTAAATCCACATCTAAATATTCAATTTCTGCGAAGCCAAGGATAATAACTTTATTTAGGTTAGTCGCCATAGTTTGGAACTCACTCTCTAAAAATATTTTATCTACTGCATATCTTTTTAATTCTTCTCTATCATCAAAAAAATATCCAGATAAACTCATTTCTGGAAAGATGATAATATCTGAATTAAACGAATCAGAAGTAATGATTTTATTTTGACTAATTTTGACATTATTGATGCTATCTTTACCCAATATTATTTGTTTAATTCTATTGAGATTATGGTTCAAATCTTTGTATTTGGGTTCAAATTGTACGATGGATAATTTAATCATATTAATTTTTTTAATTAAAATTAATTCAAAACTCTAATTCAAAAATACAAATATTAAAATAAATAATTGTTAGAGAACGATAAGTATATAGTTCATAAACAGAAAATAAATAAAAGGCTGGAAACAAAGTATGGCAAGTAATTTAGAGATAATGAAATAAAAACTATTAAAAAAATATAGATTTTAATTTTTTTATTTTAGAATAATGCTGTATATTGCAATGTTGGAGTGTGTAAAAAACTACACACTGTCCTTTGTGATTGTCTAATATAATCAAAAAAATCTCCTAAATATCAAAATGTTTGGGTGTGATATCGTTTCTATAATTTCTATTAATGAAAAATAGATTACATATTTATAAAATTTGTATTAATTAAACTATCATAGATACTATAACAAAAATATTGCCAACTATTGTTGAACTAATTAGGAGGAATTATGTTGATAATACAAAGAATATTAAACAATATATTCAAAACCAATAGACTATTTGTTTTTTTGACTGTAATTCTATTAGGCGTTTCTTTTTTATTCAATATAGATGAAGCAGAAGCGAAAAAAAGAAGAAAAAAACGTTACAAAAGCCGCAGCAGACATTATAATCCTACAAAAACAAAGGCAGAAGCACTCTTGATGATTAGAGCCAACTCTGATCAACTTGCTGAGCTTGCTGGCTTGGAGCCAATCGACAAATCACAATTACCAAAAAACTTATTTGCAAACCATTCTGAAATCGAAAATATAGACGAGTTATCAGACGAAGAAATTTCTGCTCTTGAAAACGACCAAGACGAAAATGATAATGATGAGTCAAGTTTATTAGCTGATAATTCTTTAATTAAGAAAAAAACAATCGAAGAATTAAGTTCTAATTCAAACACAACTTATGTTAATTATTACGACGAATCAAAACTCGAAAAAGACTATTTTGCTAAGTACGATGAGAATGAAATAGATAATATCAATTCAGATGTTGATTTTGGTAACGATGTAGATGAAAATAATTACTACACTCAAGATGGCGAAATTGGAGATGAGGGCGAGGATTTGAATGAGTTATCCCAAGATGGTGGGGTGATGATGTCAATGGAAGAGTTCAAAAATCTTTGGTTAGCATTTGTATCAGACGGTAAAAATAATGGCGAAACTGAAGCTGGTATCAAAAAATCTGAAATTATGCAAATTCTGATGGATTGGTTTGGTACTCCTTATAGATTTGGTGCTATGTCTGATAATGCTATTGATTGTTCTGCCTTTACTCAAAGGGTTTATTTGAACAGTGCTGATATGAGATTACCTCGTACTGCAAACGAGCAATTCAAAGTAGGAAAATTTGTAAAACATCGTAGTGATTTACAATTTGGCGACTTGGTATTCTTTAATACTAGAAAAAGAGTTAGAGTTTCTCACGTTGGTATTTATTTGGGTGATAACTTATTTGCTCACGCTTCTTCGAGAAGTGGAGTTACTGTTTCTTCATTGGAGCAAGATTATTATAATCGTAAATATATTGGTGCCAAAAGAATTAACTTTGAAACTATGAACCAATTTAGTATCAAGCCAGAAAGAATCGAAGAAGGAAATTAAATTGTAGTTAATGACTAAAATTAAATGAATATACATTTCTAAAATCAAATTATAAAAAGCAGGCATTTTGCCTGTTTTTTTTTAACTAAATATGAATATTAATTTTTATCATTAAATCATATTGTGTCAGTAACTTAATACAACTAATGAATATAATTAAAACAATAAACAACTCTGAATATAAATTTATTTTGGCTTCTAATTCTCCAAGAAGAAAAGAATTACTCAAAATGATTGGAATAGAGTTTGAGGTATTCCCTGCTAATATTGATGAAAATATTAGTGAATATAATGACTTTGGCGATTATGTTAGCAAATTATCCAAAATGAAAGCTAATCATATAAAAAATATATTTATTGAGAAACAGCAAAACGGGAAATATCTTATTCTTGCTGCAGATACCATCGTTGTTATCAATAATGTTGTGTTAAATAAGCCAGAAGATGCCGATGACGCCTTTAAAATGTTGAGTTTATTGAGTAATGACACTCACCAAGTTTATACCGGTTTTTGTTTGATTGATTTGGTTATTGGTAGAGATGATTATAAAAAATCTAACAATTCTAACAATAGTTATGAAAATATAATTTCAAACTTTGAAGTAACCGACGTCAGTTTTAGACAATTGAGTGATGAAGAAATATACGATTATATTGAAACCGGCTCACCAATGGACAAAGCAGGAGCTTATGGAATACAAGAGGATTTGGGTGCTGTATTTGTGAATAAAATTGTAGGCGATTATTATAATGTTGTTGGTTTGCCATTACAAAAAGTTTTTGTAAATTTACAGAAGTTATTTACCCCAAAATTAAATAACTAATAAGTAAATCATTTTTGTTTTTCAATATATTTCATTTAATTAAATATTATGGGTAAAATCTTTCTAAGCAAGACTACTAAAATTGAAATTAATGAACTAAGAACTCAAGGAATGAGCGACCAAGATATTTTTAGTCATTTATCTGACAAATATTATGACAAAGATGAATTGGCAAAGACAATTAAAGCAACAATTAAACTAAATAATCTTGAGAAAATTGAAAAATATCATATAATACTTAAAGTAATAATGTTTGCAATAATTGCAATAAGAACAATAATATTTTTAGATGCAGTTTTTTCAGTCAATTTGTTAGAAATGAATAATGTAATAGAATATCCATTACTACTTATGATAATATCTGGTATTTTAATTTTTGATAAATATCCTATGCCTATTGCATTTATTGCTATTCGCTATGAATTTATTATTTTTTATATTTTGGGTTTATGTATGGCAATAAATAGAAATAGTGAATTTGATTATTTTAGTGTAACTAATTTGGTTTCCATTATTATTGTAATATTAGCTGTATATTATAGTAATCTTGCATTAAAAATAGGTTTCCCAAATTACAAAATAAAAGATATTTACAAAGTACAACAAAATAGTAATAATGAATATATTTTTAATTGATTTTAATTAATTTTTAATTTAATTAAACTCCAAATAATTTTAGTTTGAGAAAAAATTAAAAACAAATGCCTTCATTTTAATGACTGGATAAATCAATTATCTCAATTATCTCAATAATCCAAATTACAACAATAGCCAAACATATTATTGCTTAGCTATTGTTATTTATCAATAATTCCTCTCTTCCTATTCCTTGGTTCTGTAGTCGTAATAGAAGTCTTTTAGTAGGTCAAAGGCAGTGCCTAAGATTTCTTCATTTGGAAGAATTACTATTCTAAAGTGTTTTGTTCCTTCTTTCTGACCGAAGCCCATACCTGACACAACCATTACGCCTGTTGCTCTAAGTAGTGCGATACAGAAATTCCAGTCGTCTTTAACCTCAATTTTTGGAAAAGCATAGAATGCACCTTCTGGCTTAACTAAACTAACTCCATCAATTCCTTGAATTTTGTTATAAACCACATCACGTCTTTTTTCTAATCTGCTAATTGTTTCGGCAATGTGAGACTGGTCGCCCAAAAGTGCTACTGGAATTGCGTATTGTTCTGGGTGATTGGCTGATACTCTTGCTCTAAGTATTTTGTTGATTGCTTCGACAAAATCAG
>JBDNHS010000485.1:0-4648 GCA_041688685.1 Kapaibacterium sp. (SeqCode) | reverse complement strand
TAAATGAGAAATAATAAAACAAAAATAATCAATTTGAACAATAAATATAAATTAAACCATAATTCTGATTTTATTAATTTGAAATTTGGATTAATAAATTATAACTATCAAAGGTTAATATATTCTAATTTCGTTTTTTTAATAATTACAATATTATTTATTTTAAATCTAAACGAGCTAAAATCTCAAAATAATCAAACAAGAAATAATTATTTTATAAATGGCGAAGTTACTCCAGAAAATATGAATATTTGGATTAGAGATATTAATGCAAATAATTCCACTGCTTTCGGTTATGAAATATTAAGAAACGTAGTTACCTATTGCCAAAGAAGAGGTTTTTATAGTGAATCATACTTTATACTTCACAACTTCAAGACAAATTTCCAAAGAGACTCGAATTATTTTAGATATAATTTAAATTATTTAGAGCATTTTATAGCATCTTCTAATATCGATAGCTCGAAAATCGAATACTTAGAAAAATTTATTCAGATTAATCAAAATAAAGAAATTGGATTATTAGCATTGAAAAGAAGAATTGGATTTGATGCAAATAGTCGTAATTGGGATAATGCTATTAAATTGATAAAAAAATTCCAACCATTTTTTGCTGATTACAAAGAATATTTGAATGAATTAATCAAAATATATAAAGAGCCAACTAAAAATATTAGCATAAATAGTATCGGCAAAAATATCAATTCAAGTTTTGATGAATGGGACCCAAATCCAACACCTGATGGACAGTATCTTTACTTCTCTGCCTCTCATAAGCCAGGTGGTTTCGGCAATACAGATATTTGGGTGAGCGAACTAAAAGACAACAAATGGCAAAAACCAGAGAATTTGGGACGAAAAATCAATAATAAATATAATGAAACTATTGATAACGTTTCGACTGATGGAAATACAATTCTATTATCTGGAAATTTTGCTAATACATTTGGCGAATTTGATTTATATATTGTAGAAAGGGAAAATGGGCAATGGGAAACAACAAGGCATTTGCCTATGCCAATAAATTCTATTTATACCGATGAAGGAGCTTGCATTTCGAGTGATGGACAAGTTTTAATCTTTACATCTGACAGGCCAGGTGCTATTGGTGAGTTTATTAGATTGGGTTCAAGGAAAAATGGCTCTGAAATGGGTAATTTAGATTTATATATTTGTTTCAAAACTCCCACTGGCTGGTCTGACCCAATAAATATGGGCAATTCTATAAATACAAAATATGCCGAAAGAGCTCCATTTTTGCATCCAGACGGAAAAACTTTGTATTTTAGCTCGGAAGGACACCCAGGGCTTGGCAGCTTAGATGTGTTCAGGGCAACAAGACTAAATGATACTTCTTGGACTGAATGGTCAAAACCAGTTAATTTGGGTAAAGAATTAAATACTATTAGTGATGATTGGGGTTACAAAATAACTGTAAAAGGCGATAGTGCAATATTTTCGGCACTTAATAGAACTATTGGAGAAGGTGGTTGGGATATATTTTCGGTTTCTTTGCCCGAGACTGTACAACCAAATAAAGTTGTAATTATCAAAGGTAGAGTATTGGATACAAAAGGCAAACCACTCGAAGCATCATTGAAATGGGAAGATTTGTCTAATGGTAAATTTATGGGTGAATTGAGAAGTAATGCTAAAAATGGAAATTATTTTATAGCACTGCCCTTAGGAAAAAATTATGGTTATTATGCTGAGAAAAACGGTTATTATCCTGTATCTCAAAATATTGACTTAAGTAAAGCTAAATTGGGTGCTGAAATTAATTATGATATTATTATGACTTCTATTGAAGATATTTTTGACAATGGAAAAGAAGTTGTAATAAATAATATCTTTTTTGATTATAATAAATCTAATCTTAAATCTGAATCTTTTCCAGAATTAAATAGATTGTTTAATTTTGTGAATAATCTAAAAGATTATAAATTAGAAATTGTTGGGCATAGTGATAACATTGGCGGGAAAGAATTTAATAAAGATTTATCACAAAAAAGAGCCGATCAAGTTGCACAATATTTAATAAAAAAAGGTATAAATCAAAATAATATTAATATTATTGGCTCGGGTAGCGAAAAGCCAATTGCTCTAAACGACAATGAGGAAAATCGCTCCAAAAATCGTAGAGTGGAATTTAAAATATTACATAAATAATTATCTTAATTTGGTAAAAGTAGTATCTAAATAGTAGTATTTAAAAGTTTTATCTAAAAATATCTGAAAAATAATTTGACAAAATATGAAAATGAAAGTAGCAGTTTTAGGATTGGGTTATGTGGGATTACCATTGGCAGTAGCAATTGCGAAAAGTAATAAATATAATTTAGTTGGGTTTGATTTAAATGAAAAGAAAATCTCTGACATTAATAATAAAATATGTCCTATTGATGACAAAATTTGTGCTGAAGAGCTATTGAATATAGATTTACCAATAGATAATAATATCAGTATAATTTCAAATAGTGATATTTATATCGTTTGTGTGCCAACTCCTGTTTTAGATGATTATTCTCCAGACCTTACTCCATTAATTTCTGCTACAAATACTGTTATTGAAAGTATAATTGCAGACAAACTCAACAACATAAACTCAAAACACCGCTATATCATAATAGAATCTACTATAAACCCTGGTGTTTGTGATGAGGTGTTAATTCCTATGGTAGAATCAAAAACGAACCTAATTTCGGGTAAAGACTTTGATATTGCTCACTGCCCAGAAAGAATTAATCCAGGTGATGAAAAGTGGAGCGTTTATAATATTCCACGTAATATTGGCTCAACAAGTCCAACTGCGACTAAGTATCTTGCAGATTTTTATCGTAATGTTATTGATGCAGATATTAATGAATTACCAGACCTAAAAACAACAGAAGCAACAAAAATTATCGAAAATACTTTTAGAGATATTAATATTGCTTTTGTGAATGAATTAGCTAAATCTTTTGATGTTTTGGGAATTGACTTACTGACAGTATTAAAAGGTGCATCGAACAAACCGTTCGCTTTTATGCCCCACTTCCCAAGTTGTGGAGTTGGTGGACACTGTATTCCAGTTGACCCATATTATCTAATTGAAAGAGCAAAACAAAGTGGTTTTGACCATAAATTCTTAAAATTAGCTCGTGAAATTAATAATTCTATGCCAGCATATACAGTTAATTTATTAGCAAATGGACTGAATGAAAATGCACTTGCTATTAAAGGCACTAAAATTGGACTTTTGGGTATGTCATACAAAGCAAATGTTGGAGATATCAGAGAAAGCCCATCTATTGAATTGAAAAAAATACTAATAGAAAAAGGTGCAAATTTAGAGATATTTGACCCCTACTTTCTGGATTTATCGACAAAAGACAATTTAGAGAGTTTACTTGATAGCGTTGATGCTATTCTTATCGCAACTGACCACAAAGAATTCAAAAATATTGATTCTGAATTATTAATCAAACATAATATAAAAGTTGTGATTGATGGCAAAAACTGTCTCAATAAAGAAGAAATATTAAGTTCTGGGGTATATTACAAAGGTATCGGTAGATAATATTTTGATTATCTACTTTTGGTAAAAATAAGAGTGTAGCAAGTACTTTTACGTCTAATTTATAACTTTAAAGATTCTATCTTTTTAGCTAATTCAAAATCTAATTTAGTTAAGCCACCCATATCGTCGGTAGTCAAAGTAATTCTAAGTTTATTCCAAGAATATAACAAAATATTTGGGTGATGGTCTAAAATCTCAGCAAATATTGAAATTGAATTAATTACCCCTACTGCTGATACAAAATTGATAGCAACGATTTCTTTGATTATTGTGTTGTCTTTCAATTCCCAAAGTGGAAAATCTTCCATTTTGATTTTGATTTCTTCTTTGGTCAATAAATTTGGTCTTGGCATATTTTTACCTTTTTTTGTTTGATGTTTATAAAAAATTTAATTAGCAATTAATTATATTTTTTATAATTATATTCTGAAAATCAATTTTAATTCAAACATTAATGGCTTTAAAACAAAAAAGATACCCAAATCAATTAGATATCTTTCTTAAAGTCATTCTTTCTCAAAGTCATTTTGATTGAAATATTTTGATTGAAATATTTCGTTTTAAAATTATGTAATCTTATGATAAATGTGAATTTAATTTTTCTACAATATGTGCTTTTGGAACAGCACCAACTATAGTATCAACAACTTCACCATTTTTCAATATTAATATAGTAGGTATGGAGCGAATACCAAATTGCATTGCTGTATTTGGGTTATTATCCACATCTAATTTGCAGATTTTTGCTTTCGTATCATATTCGTTAGCTAATTCTTCGATGATCGGTGCAATCATACGACATGGTCCGCACCAAGCAGCCCAAAAATCAATCAAGACAGGTACATTAGATTTTATAACGTCTTGTTCAAAAGTTGCATCAGTTAAATGTAATGCAGTTGTCATAATATTTACTCCAAAAGTAATTTATTTTATTTGTTATGTATTTATGAAATTTATAAATACATAATTATATAATTTTAATAATTTTTCTATTATAATTTGTCTTATACGAACGTAATAAAGTGTTTTATATTTAGGTATATGAGCGAAATAATTAATAAAAATTTATTTATTTATTTAATAATTTAT
>JBDNHS010000060.1:0-1508 GCA_041688685.1 Kapaibacterium sp. (SeqCode) | reverse complement strand
TATTTAATATTTATTATTTGAAAAAAGGAAAATTGAGTTTGACTTTAATAAACAACCATTTCTTTATTTTAATTTCATTTTATACTAATATTATATTCTTATTTAGAAATTTGATAGCTTATTATATAATTAATTTTTGTTAGGTAAATTTTCTAATAATTTTACTAAATATTCCCAACAAGTAGCAACAGTCGAAATTTGAATTTTCTCGTTTGGAGTATGTACTTCTTTTAATGTAGGACCGAAAGAAATCATATCCATTTTAGGATACTTTTCACCTACTAATCCACACTCAAGACCAGCGTGAATTGTTTCAACAATTGGTTTTTTGCCATATAATTTTTCATAAACACTAATTGAGCTCTTTACTAATTCAGAATTAACATTTGGCTGCCAAGCAGGATAACCATCTGAATTTTTAACATCTGCTCCACTTAATTCAAATAAAGAATTAATTCTATCAGTAATACTGAATTTTTCAGATTCTCTCAAACTTCTTTGTGAAGTCAAAATATTAATAGAATCTTCTGTAGTTGTAATCACAGCTAAATTTAATGATGTTTGAACCAATGTGTTAATATCTGGATTCATTCTAATCACTCCTGTAGGAGAAGAAAACAAAGCATTTATTAATCTTGTTTTTAGGTCATCTGTCATATAAAATTTGAAAGTTTCTATTTTTGAGCTTATAATTTCGAAATTTACTTCTTTAGTAATTATCTCCTCTTTAACTACAGATTCAAATTTTACTAAAAATGCGTTTAGTTTATCACTATCGTTTTCATTTATAGCAATTGTTGCAAATGCCTCTCTTGGGATGGCATTATGTTTATTACCACCTTCAACCGAATTAAGTTTAAATTCCAAAACATTACTTAATTCTACTAACATTCTAGATAATAATGAAATAGAGTTAGACCTTCCGTCATTAATTTCAATACCAGAGTGTCCACCCATTAAGCCTTTTAGTCCAATCTCATAACAAATATAGTTTCCATTTACTAAAACTTTATCATAATCATATTTAATATTAGTATTTATACCGCCGGCACATCCTATAGTAAAATGACCATCTTCTTCGGTATCTAAATTAATTAATAAATCTGAAGACAATAAGTCAGTTCCTAATTGAATTGCTCCAGTAAGACCAGTTTCTTCGTCTAATGTACATAATAATTCAAATTCAGGATGCTTTAAATCATTAGAAGCAAGAACAGCCATACCCATTGCTAAGCCCATTCCATTATCTGCACCCAAGGTAGTACCTTTTGCTTTTACCCAATCTCCTTCTATATAAGTTTGGATAGAATCATTATCAAAGTCAAATTCTACGTCTCTATTTTTTTCACAAACCATATCAACGTGAGCTTGGATACAAATTGATTTTTTATTTTCCATCCCTGCTGTTGCAGGTTTTTTAATAGTCAAGTTACCTATTTCATCTTTTTTAATTTTAAGACCTAAATTATTAGCAAAATCTTCAATATAAGCTATAATTTTTTCTTCTT
>JBDNHS010000484.1:0-1652 GCA_041688685.1 Kapaibacterium sp. (SeqCode) | reverse complement strand
TCAGACGGCTTTGATGGCATAGCATCGGGATATTTTTCAATTTTCACACTAGTGAAAGTAATATCAAAACAAGAATTATCTTTATTCACTACATCGCTATAGCCATAAAATATAGTATTTGTTCCTTGGAAATTATCTTGTGGATATAGTGTTATTTTAGTATTGGGACCTAATTTAATTGATCTAATTTCTATTGCCCCCCCATTTAAAGTAGGATATTGTCCTACAGTCATCTTGCTACCAGAACCACCAAATTGACAAGCTTGGTATATATATGCATCGCCTTCTACTGGCTCTGTAAGTTGAACTAATTCAGAACCAGTTTTATAAACTATATTTGTCCAAGCACCTGGATAAGCGGATACATTTTTTGTATTATCAGTTTGGAATCCAATTCTATCATATGGCGAGTTGTTTCCACCAAAACATTGATTTATATATTGATAACCGACTGTATCGTAGCCTTTGGCTTTAGATGCACTAATACACTCTGGTAATGTGTTGTAAGTACCCACCAAATTTGGAATAGTTCTGCTACCGTCATCAATAAATGCACCCTTTCTATCATAACCATTGATATTTTGTGGTGGTATTGGCATAAAAGCAAATGCATTAAAACAACATGCGGTGCTTCTAACCCAAGTATTCCAATCTGCACCCTTATACCAAATAGCAGAGTCCTTTAAACCCCAAATTGCTCCATTTGGACTTTGTGCAATACATTTTATTCCAACATCTGATTTTGATGCCTGAACCCAATTATCATTAAAAGATGTTAATGTGTATAATGTATCACTACCACCACCACCAACTGCAAGGAAAGTATTATCTTGTAATTGGATAATTTTAGATACACAGCATTTTCCAATTTTGGTAACAGTATAATTATTAGAGATATCGCTTGTATATAAATTTCCGTCTTTTCCAGTTAATAATAATGTTTTTCCATCATTCATCATAGCTACATTTGTCCACATTCCAACAAGTTTTGATATTTTAACCCATGTTGAATTTAAAGTTTGTTTTGACCATATAAGATTATCTGTTCCGACCCCATATATTACACCAGTAGATGTGACCCAAATATCAGTTACATATCCAGAATTAGCAATTGAAGCAGAATTAGCATATGAAACTCCACCAATTATATCCTGTATATATAATTCATTATTAGAACCAACACCAATTAAACTATAATCAGTTGGTTTTAGTGGAGCCGATGCCAATGTTCCCGGAATCTTGGGTTTAATGACGGAAAATCCAATGTATAGCCAAGCAGGTGTTTTGACCCAGGAAATAGATTGATTGCTCAAATCCGCTAATTTTTTTGTAGCAATATGATTATTTATTAAACCTAAAAGTGAACCATCTGGTGCTTGTTGAACCCACGTAATTTTAGTTGCAGTACTATCGTCAGTAATTTTTATTTCATTACCAAAATTACTATCCATTAAATATAATGTATCTAATCCTCCGCCTCCAACTGAAAGATATCTTCCATCTTGTAATTGAATAGTCTTGCCAAGTAAAGATTCTTTTACTTTTACCGGTGTACTTGTTAATGTTTTCATTGTATATAATGCACCATCTGTACCTGTACCGAGGAATGTTCCATCATTTATTTGCGTGATATTATTTAATTTAGTGGTGCC
>JBDNHS010000483.1:0-3919 GCA_041688685.1 Kapaibacterium sp. (SeqCode) | reverse complement strand
GATTCCATTATAGCTTATTTTTCATAAGTTATACCATCTTCACATATTACTGGATTTTTCATAATTTCAAAAGTTATTGGACATTTAATTATATTATCATAAGATTCACTATATGTATTCATATTGATTTATTTATAATATATTGTTATTTAAATATTCTATAATAAAATCAATTTTTATCAATATGAATACATATAGCGAATCTTTTATTAAAATTACGTCTTTGAATATATCTTTTATTAGACTATCAAAGTCTTAATCTTAAAAAAGTTAAAATAATTTATAAAAATAGTTCTGAGGAAAAGTTTGTTTTCTTTCTATATTCTGCTAATTTATTTAGCATTAATTCTGTAATTTCCTTTTCTTTAATTTTATCCTTTGTTTCCTCTTCTATTATACTATCAATATCTAAATCAAAAAATTTTCTCATATGAGGAAATTTTTCCTTAATTCTATTTTCTATTTTTGCATATCTCTCAAACTCTTATTACTCTTGGCTAAATCTTGTTTCAAAGAATTAAAAGTTTTTATAAATTTATCTTCAGATTTTTTAAAAAAGGTTAAAGTTTTTTCTTCTTTATCCTGTTCTTCTTTGATTGTCTCTTTGATTTTAATTAAAAAATTCTCTAATGAGTCACAAACTAGGGTTACCAGTACCAGTATAACCATTTCTAACAACCCTTACTAAACATAATGTTTTAGAAATTATATCTACATACTTAGCTGGAAGAATAATGTCATCAGATATAATTTGATGATACTGAGAATAATAACGATTTCTTTCTGATGTAGAATTTATGATAATTTTGCCATTAGCTTGATTATAGTAAATCCCGTAGGTTTGGTCATGAGAAGAGTTAAATACAAGATGATAAGGTAAGAGATAAAGCGATAATACTACAAACATCTTTTTGCATATAATGACCTGGATTCCAGCGACTTAGTTGTAAGTTATATTCAGATTTAACTGCACTCATAATATCTAAATAATCCAATTATTAATATTTTAATTATTTATGTTTTAATATAATAAATTATTCAATTTTTATCAATATATCAACCAAAAAGTATAATATACCACTAATATATATATTAATTTTTTATTATAAAAATATTTTTTTTAAATTACTGATTAGAAAAAAATGGTATTAGAGCATCCTTAAAATCATAAAATGTAGATGCATTACCAGTAGATACATTTTCAGCTTCAGTTAATAACAGTTTATTAATTGAGGTAAAAAGTGTTGGTTCAACTGGTGATTCTGCAAATAAATCCGCAAATTCATTAATAATTGCAAGTTGTTCATTAATTGGTTTATCTTTTATTATATGATGAACTGTAATTGAAATATCATGAGCAATTTTTATTAACTCATCTTTTGTTTCACAATTTTTAATAGCATCCTCTACTGTATCAATTAACTCATCTTTTTGTTCAGCAATATCATATTTTACTTCCTTAAAAAGTGTAAATCCCTTAATTTCTTCAGGATTATCAAAACATATATATGGTTCTATAACATGATGTTCATTATAAGAACTAAAACGTCTAACATGTTTAGTCAATCCATTTGTTTTAATAATTTGAAATAATACATGTCCGGCATCCGCTTTTGTTTTCATATAATTAATATCATTGGGTTCAACTGTTATAATTTGAATTGTAAATTTTAAATCAATTAATTTTTTAAGAGGGATTGCTACATTTTCACCGTCTTCAATTTCACCGTCAGTAAAAATAAATAATTTATTGTTTTCTGTTTTATTAATCCATTCATCAGGAATTGCATCGAATCCTTTAGATAATAATGTACCTCCAAGACTTTCACAACAAATTTTAGCTAATTCTGAAACACGAATTGGTATTGGTGATAATGCAAACCCAGTATAATTCCACATAATAACATAAACATATTCAAATTTACGTAATATTCTTTGTGCAATATTAATTTGATATTTTAATAGATTATCTACATCTTTATAATATTTTGAAATATCTATATCTCTACTTGTCGAGCCTGAACAATCTAACATTATAATTGGATAAACTACTTTGGATAATGACATATTTTCACCAGTTATCTTTTATATTTATATTATTATTTTTTATTATTATGTATTTTTTTCAATTTTTTCTTATACTGTGTCATAGATAGCGTTTATATTGATTAAAAAAATTGAAATTTGTTGTATATCTATATATTATAATTAAAATATTATAATTATTACCTATATTATGGCTATAATATAACTCTAAGTAGCACTCCATTATACTCATACAACTATACTAAAGATGAAAGTCTAATTGCAGATGGTTTAAATTTAGCAGTAGGTGACAAAAATCCAAATGGACAAACTACGGCTTATTGTAATGCTTGTATTACTAATAAAGGAACCATAATTATACATAAGACATATTATCCACAATGCAACAACCCTGGTGCAAATGTATATGCTATTTATGATAACATTAAAATTCCCATTGAATATATTGAGTTAATAGGATTTTTTCATAAATCTTGTTTGAGCTGGGGAAGTACAGCGTTACCATATGTTCATATTTTTGCATTCTTAAACAAAATTAAAGAAATAATTAAAAAACATCATGACAAAAATAAAGTAACTGATTCGTTAAAACAAGATTTAATTAAAAGTAATAACATACATAAATCCTTAACTCAAGATTTAGTCAAAAGTAATAAAGAAATAGAAAGATATACAAAAATAGAAAATAGAATTAAGGAAAAATTTCATCATATGCGAAAATTTTTTGATTTAGATATTGACAGTATAATAGAAGATGAACTTAAAGATGAAATTAAAGAAATGGAAATTACAAAAGTAATGTTGCAAAATAAATTAACAGAATATAGAAAAACACGAAAATTTGCAGAAGAGTTATTTATATAATTTAAATATTCCATATACAATTATTATCAGTACACCATTTTTGAATTTTTTTATTATTTTGAATTATTTTTTTATGTTTTTCCAAAAGTACGCCCCAGAAACAACCTTTTACTAATAACCACGATAGAAAATTAGTATCTTCTGTTGTAATTGCATATGACAATGTGTATATGTCACATTTACTATTATTATCTAATACCCAATTTACAAGATCTTTGTCACCAATAACAACAGCTAAATTAATTGTATCATTGGATAATACACAATTAATATCTCTTAACCATTTTATAACCTTTGGTAATTTGTTAATTATTGCAAAAATATAAAATGACTTGGAAATTGAATTTTCAAATTCTAAAATTGAATTTAAATAATCTATATTTTGTGATATCATCGGGTCATACAATGTACCAATTTTATTTTTATCTAGAAACTCATTAAAATCATTTATATGAGGTTTTTTTGTATTTATTTTATTTAAAATACCATCAATATCAGTTGAATTTACAATAGGTCCAAAATATTTAATATCCGATGTATTATTTGTATTATTAGTATCATTAACTATATTATCTTTTTTTTCAGTTAGTAAACTTAATTTATATTCTTCAATTAATTTTTTTATTCCAATATTAGGATAAATTTTATCCGAACTTATTACTTTTCTTGTTATTGGAGATGTTTTATGTTTACTAAGCCATTCCATTATAGCTGATTTTTCATAAGTTATACCGTCTTCACATATTACTGGATTTTCCATTATTTCAGTTGTTATCGGACATACAATTATATTATCAAAAATATCGCCATATTTGTTCATATTGATTTCTTTAATTAGTATATTGTTGTTAGAATATTCTATAATTAAATCAATTTTTATCAATATAAAAAAATGTTATAAAATATAAAAATTAATAGTATCTTTTTAATGTCCTAACGCCAATTTATATAACAGTAAAATCAACAGTAATCGGCATTGCGATACTTGTAAAGTGACAAATATCATCTT
>JBDNHS010000482.1:0-1542 GCA_041688685.1 Kapaibacterium sp. (SeqCode) | reverse complement strand
TATAGGAAAAAAATTTGCGAACCGAGTGGAGGTCTATTAGAACATCAAGCAATGTTAAGTAATTTTATTAATCCTGATACTCCATATAAAGGAATTTTAATATTCCACGGAACTGGAACAGGAAAATGCTTGCATAAAGATAGTTTAGTTTTAGTTAATAGTAATAAAAGTATAAAAATTGCAGATTTATGGAAATATTATAAGACAGATGATAAATTTGGCAATGATAAAAGTGAATGGGCAATTCCTTTTACAGATATAACTGTTACATCTATTGACTCTAATAATAAAATAGTTACTGGCAAAGTAAATTATTTATACAGGGAAAAAATCGATTCATTTTTGTATGATGTAACATTAGAAAATGGTTTTCGTGTAATCAAAACAGTTATTCATAAATTATATAATGGAACAATGTGGACTAATCAACTACAAATAAATGAAAAAGTTGCCATATATGAAAATAATTCATTAGCCTATTCAAAGATAAAATCAATAGATATAATTAATTATAATGATTATGTATACGATTTAGAAATTGATATACATCATAATTTTGTTTCTAACAATATATTTTGTCATAATACTTGTGTTGGTGTAGCAATTGGAGAAAAATTCAAACCAATGGTTCAAAGATATGGAACACCGATTTATATTTTAGTTCCTGGTCCATTACTTAGGGAAAATTGGAGACAAAGTTTTCTTAATTGTACAGGAGATACTTATTTAAAATCAAATGAAAATCTTGTTTTTATAAACGATGAAGAAAGAGAAAAAATAAGAAAATTTGGAATTCAACAAGCAATGCAATACTACAAAATTATGAGTTATCGTAGTTTTTATCGTAGGGTATTAGGTGAAAAAATCGTAGATAAAAAGACAATTGAAGGAAATAAAATTAAAGTAACATATAAAAAGACTGATGAAGGTGACTATGAACGCGATATAAATATAGATAGAATACATAGTTTAAATAATACCTTAATTATTGTCGATGAAGCTCATAACTTGACAGATAATACATATGGTGAAGCATTAATGAAAATTATTAAATATTCAACAAATTTAAAAGTTGTACTCTTAACTGCAACCCCCATGAAAAATTTAGCGGATGATATTGTAGAATTACTAAATTTTATTAGACCACACGATTCTCCAATTCAACGCGAATTAATTTTTAATTCTGATAAAAATCATTTAATGAAATTTAAACAAGGAGGAATTGAATATCTTAAAAAAATGGCTCATGGATATATAAGTCATTTAAGAGGTGCAGACCCAATGACTTTTGCTAAGAAAGTAGAAATGGGAGATAAACCAAAGGGATTACTATTTACTAAAATAACAAGATGTAATATGATGCCATTTCAGCGCGAAACATATGATGAAACAATAAAACTAACTAATGATAGTTTAGATAGAAAATCCGAGGCAGTTGCAAACTTTGTTTTTCCGGCGTTAGATGAAAGTAGAAAAAAATTAATTGGTTTGTATGGTCGCGAAGGGTTGAATGCTCTTAGAAATCAATTAAAAACCCATCAT
>JBDNHS010000481.1:0-4643 GCA_041688685.1 Kapaibacterium sp. (SeqCode) | reverse complement strand
ATGTTAAGATCAAGAGTTCCAATAAGTGAACTTTTTATAAAAAAACCTACATCAGATATACCATCTCATTATAAACAGTTGTGGGATTGTTTTTCTGAAAATGTAACAGTTACAAAGTTTGATTATTTATGTGAAAAAAAATGTCAAGTAGTTCTTAAAGATGAAGTAAAAGTATGGGCTACATACATGTTTACAGTAGATTGGTTTGATAATCCATATAGTGATGAAGCTACTGATTATAAATGTGGACATGTTCTCAAGTCTGATGAAGGATATTTACTTTGTCAACCTAATAATAGAATATTTTGGAAAGACTGTAATTGGGTAACACAAGATTTTCCTATAAATTTAAAAAATATAAAAGTAGATGATTATATTGAATCTGTTGAATCAAATTCTGATAAATGGGTAAGTGAAAACACTGATTCTTTTTATTATGATATAAAGAAAAACGAATAATGATAACACAAAAACAACTTTTAACTAAATATGGAGTTCCTAACAAAACAGGAGAAGGATATTTAGTAACAATAGATCTTCCTTATCCAATGTTTCTTAATTGGGATACTTCTGTTTATGTAAATAAAATGAGGTGTCACAGATTAATTGCAGATAAATTAATTGCAGTTTTTACAGAAATATTAGCAGTTTATGGAATTGATAAAATAAAAGAACTACAACTTGATGATTTTGGAGGATGTTTTAATTTTAGACTTATGCGAGGTGGAACAAAAAGATCATTGCATTCTTGGGGATTAGCAATTGATTTAGATCCAGATAGAAATCTTTTAAGAGAAACATCAAGAACTGCAAGATTTGCAAGACCTGCTTATAAACGTATGATTGACATTTTCTACAAACATGGGTTTATAAGTTTAGGAAGAGAGAAGAATTTTGATTGGATGCATTTCGAGATAAGTAGTTGATAAACAAGTAGTTAAAAATTACTTATATGCACTTTTATATAAATTAAATAGCGTATATTTGTAACATGAAAACATACGTAGAAACAAGTTATTTGCCGATAGGATATAATATATCTAAAGAGGGTAATGTAATAAGTAAATTTAAAAAAGTTTTAAAAAATTCATTATCTAATAGTGGATATAAATTTATAAATATTAAGAATAAGGGATATTTTATACATAGAGCAATATGTTTTGCTTTTATTCCTAAAGTAGAAGGTTGTGATTTTGTAAACCATAAAGATGGGAATAAATTAAATAATTTAATAGAAAATTTAGAATAGTGTACAAAATCATACAACACAAAACACGCATATGAATTAGGCCTAAAAACTGAAAAGATTTCTAAACTATATAAAAATAAATTCGGAATAGAGCATAATAGAAGTGTAAAAATAATTATTAATAAGGTTACGTATAATGGTTATTCTGAAGCAAGTAGAAAACTAGGTATTGGAATATTAATTATTCATTATAGAGTAAACAGTAAAAACAGAAAGTGGATGCACTTCGAAATAAAAGAATAATAAAATGGCAAATAAAACACCAGCTTGGACTCGTAAAGAAGGGAAATCTCCTACAGGAGGGTTAAATGCTAAAGGAAGAGCTTCTTATAATAAAGCTAATCCTGGATCAAAGCTTAAAGCCCCTCAACCAGAAGGAGGTGCTCGTAAAAAATCATTTTGTGCTAGAAGTGCTGGTCAAATGAAAAAGTTTCCCAAAGCTGCCAAAAACCCAAATAGCAGACTTAGACTTGCTAGAAATAAATGGAGTTGTTAATGAAATATATTTATAAAACATGTGATTTGTGTTCCATTGTAATAGATGAACATTTTGTTAAAAATTTTAAACCTAAAGAATATGCTAGCATCCACGGCTTCTGTAGAAGTTGTAGAAAAAAGTTAAGAATATTACAAGAAAAGCTGGGCGGCCTGGGGTGGTTGTAAATGTAATCTTGATAAACCTTTTGGTGATTTTCCACATCACAAAAAAACTTATGATAGATTTGACAGTTGGTGTAAACTTTGTAGAAGAGAATATAGGTATGAATTAAAACAATCTCTTGATACACATATTAGAACTATTTTATCAAGGTGTAAAGAAGACAGAAGAAAAATACATTCTGATGTTACTTTACAACAATTAATAGATTTATGGAATAATCAAAATGGAAAGTGTGCAATAAGCGGAGTTGATATGACTTATAAAAGAACTAAAAGAGCTCACAACATGTATAACACAAGTTTAGATAGGATAGACAGTTCTGGTACATACACTATATCAAATGTTCAATTTGTATGCTGGTTTGTAAACAGAATGAAGGGCGAAACTACTACTAACGAGTTAATAAAATGGTGCAACTTTATTATTAAAAATAACCCAGTGACAAACCAATAAACCAAATGGAGAACCAACAAGAAAAACTTTTGCTCTTCGTAAATGGAAATGCAATTAATTTAAACTAAAACACAATGAAAACAATTAAAAAAGCTCAAATGGGATCAATTATGAAACCTATGGCAACTCCTATGATGGAGAGTGAAACTATGATGATGAAAAAAGGTGGTAAAGTTAAAAAAACACAATATGGTGCTGACATGACCGCTGGTACAAAAAAAATGAAAAAAGGCGGTACTTTAAAAGCTGTTGATAAAGGTAAGAATCCTGGACTTTCAAAACTTCCTAAAGGTGTAAGAAATAAAATGGGTTATGCTAAAAAAGGAACTGTTGTTAAAAAAACAGTAATGAAAAAAATGCCTGGAGGTGGAATGGTAAAAAGTTCAATGATGAAAGCAGGAGGAAAAATGCATAAGATGCCTGATGGAACAATGATGAAAAATTCCAAAATGAAAGCAGGTGGCAAAGTTAAAGCCTGTAAATACGGATGTAATTAATGACTTTTGGTAAAGCAAAAAAATCAGGAGCACCAAGAAAGGCCCCAAAAGTAAAAGCTCCTAATCCAAAGAAACCTAATTTTATGAGAGAGTATGATACAATGAAAGGTAAGAAAAGCCCCATGTCTGCTAAAAGATTAAGTAAATAATTAAATAAGGGTGTTTGCTCGTAAACAAATTTTTATGAAAGTATTAGTTATAATACCAACTTACGCTAGAATACCATTTTTAAATAGAGCAGTGGCAAGCTTTTTAGGTCAAAATCACAAAGACAAAGAACTTGTAATTATTAATGATGATATAAATGTTACATTAGCTTGCGATGAGCCATCTGTCCATTGTATTAATTTAACTAAAAAAGTTTTAGTTGGAGATAAAAGAAATATAGGTGTTTGTCTAGGTGATTATGATCTTTATATGCCTTTGGACGATGATGATATATTTTTACCACAAAGAATAACTAATCATGTAAATAAACATTTAGCTAATCCAGAATTAGATCTTTATAGAAACGGACTCTCTTATATTATATATGGAGATAAATTTTCCACTTGTTCAGGACCCCCTAACGCTATTTCATTTACTAAAAGAGGATGGTTAAAAGCAGGAGGTTACAGCCTTAGATCTAATTGTGGCGAAGATCAGCATTTTGACGAAAGTGTTGAAAATAAAGAAAATGTAGATAATTTAAATGAAATAGACTTTGTTTATAATTTTGGAGGAATTAATTATCATTTATCAAATTCAAGAGATGACAGTCTTTATAATGTAGCACACAAACAACTAGTAGATCTTAACATTCTAGGAAAAACGTACAATATTGTTCCAGATTACAAAGAATACAATAATTTTTTAGAATTAGACAGACTGTATAAAGAAAATAATAAAGAAATAACAGTTAAACATTTATCTTTAGGTAAAATAGAGATTGTAAAATAAAAAAATCCCCTAATTTAACGTTAGGGGATTTTGTTTTTATTTACCAGATCATTATTATATCAAATGGAGATATAAGAAGAACATTTTCATTTTCTGATAAAGGAATTAATGGTGCTTTCTGTAAAGCAGACGGATCAATTAATACATAATCTCCTACTTTTACACTCATACTAGCTGAACCAATAGTATGTACTTTTAGCTTAGCTAATTTTTTGTACATTTCTTTTTGTAAAGCTTCTTTTGTATTTTCATCAACATAAAGCTTACTTTCTTCTTTATCTGGTATTTCAAGATAAACGCGGTTTCCTAAGAGTTTCATTAGTTTTCTATGTTTGTTAAATTATTAAATCTTGCAGCATCTTCTACAGAAAGATATATTTCTGACTGTACATTAGAAACAACTTTTTTCATTCTAGTTAGTTTGTTTCTTTTTTGATCAATTTCAGGAACTTCTTGTGTTTGTTGATGAAGATCGTTTAACAAAACAATAACTTCTCCTGTTTCTATTTCAACAGACCTAATCACCATATCTAAATTAAAAGAATCTTTAAATTCTTTAACAGTAGTAATATCATCTGCTGTTGTTGCTGTTCTTGAGTAAAAAAATTGTTTTCTCATAAATTGTATTTAATTGTTAATTTTTCTCTTATTTTATTTATTTTTTCATACCTGTAAATGTCCATTTCTACTTGGTCATGCTCTTCAAAAGACAAAACTATAATATTTTCTTCATCAAAACAAGCTTCTGGGTATTTACTTTTAGGCAAGATATGATGAAAGTAGGTACTTAAAGGCTCATTCCCTAGATACAAATCACTAACTTCTGATTTATGAGCCCTTTTTT
>JBDNHS010000480.1:0-1904 GCA_041688685.1 Kapaibacterium sp. (SeqCode) | reverse complement strand
ATTAAATGTTAATGATTTAAATAATATTAGTTTGGTGTATAGCTTTGAATATAAGTTTAATAATCCAAAATATTTAAAAATAAATAATGAATTTGTGATTTATGATAAAATAAAAATTTATAAAACAACTAATTTTAGAGATTGGGTCGAAATAAAGTCAAGTTTTTGTAACTTCTGTCTCACAAACTTAATTAAATATAATGAGAACAACTTGATATATGTTTATTCAACTTCAAAAATATTTATTTTAGATATTAATTTTAAGTTAATTAAAGAGATAGACTTTAGTAATTATTTTTTAAATATTTCGAATAATTCAGACATTATTTATCTTAAAAGTAAGAAAAATAACTATTTCGAATTTTATCAAACAAATGGATTAGATACAATTAAGCTTAATTATAAGTTCAAAAACAATGACTCTTTAGCATACTTAAAGTATAATTTTATAATAAACGATGTATATGAAAACAATAAATATATATACTTTGTTGGAAATAATTCACTAATTTTAAAATTTAATAAAGAAATAAATGAATTAGAGTTTATTTCATTTTGTCCAAATGAATTTAAACCTAGTTTTCTTAATAAAAATACTTTAAAATTTATTGATGATAAGAATGGTGGGTTTATTGATAGTAAAAACAATTTATTTATAACCAAAAATTCTGGTATAACCTGGCAAACATTCTACAATCAATTAATAACTAATATATTATCTAATCCCTCTTTTTATATTAACAAAGAGAATGTATTATACATTAGACAAAGTGGAAAAAATAAAAATATTTTAATTAAAAATGACGAATCTGAAAAATACCTAAACTTTGGTTATTTTAGTAGTAATAATTTTGATTTAATTTACAATAGTTCGTTTTATTCTGTTCAATTTTCTCAATGGGGTAGTAATTATAATACTATTATATCTAAATTTGATTTAATAAATAATAATTTATATTTTGATTCTACATTTGGCAACCGAAATAATGCTTTATCACTTTTTGATTCTTTGAAAGTTGAATCAATTTATATTTTCAATAAAGATAAAATATTTATAAATGCATTTAGTTCAAAAGTTAATACTTTATTTAATTATAATTTCTATGAAATTACAAATAGTGGTAAAAATATTAGACTTTTGGGAGATTCAAGTCAATCTTACCTACAACCATTTTTTATTGATGAAAAAAACTTTTTATGCAGAAAAATAAGAGAAAGCAATGGTAACTTTTATAGTGATATATACAAAACAACAAATAGCGGAGAAGGTTGGAACTTAGTATATAAAGTAGAAAATGAAGATAATGGAACCCATTTGAATGCAAAATTTATTAAATATAAAAATGAAATATGGATATTTGAAATTGGTTATGAATTAATATCCACTGATAATGGAGAGAGTTGGACAAAGGTTACAAATTTTCCAGACGAAATGTTTTCTAATGGTTTTGCTGTTGATAGTTCAATGTATTTAATCTTTGAAGGTGTTGGGGCTAATAAATTAGTTAAATATTTAGAGCCAGACTTCATTTCCTCCATTAATGAAGAAAAAATAGAAGATTTTGAGATACCGACATTTCTGTTTACTAATACTTATCCGAATCCTGCGAGAGATGAGGTAAATGTATCTTTCCATTACGACCAAAGATATAACTTAGAAAATGCAGTTGCGTCAGTATTTGACATATATGGTAAAGAAATAATTAGTTTAGAGCCGATATTCTCCTCCAAATCTAACTACCAAGCAGAAATTAAACTCAACACACAATTAATTCCATCTGGCATTTATATACTCAATCTTAATTTCGGCAACACTTCCAAAGCCGTAAAATTTAATGTAATAAAATAGTTTGTTTCTAAAATAACATCAACCGTAGGGTTAACCCTACGGTTGATTGTAAATT
>JBDNHS010000479.1:0-2150 GCA_041688685.1 Kapaibacterium sp. (SeqCode) | reverse complement strand
TTTACAATAACCCCGTAACCATTCCATATTTTTTTAATAATTTTTCCCATATATATATCGTCAATTATAACATAATTTCCAATTTCAAATAATGACATATAATTATATATATATTATAATTATCTTTTTTTATAAAATTATATTAATTTTTTTTATTGAAAATTTTTTATATAAAAATCAATAATAACAATTATACATTCTTATTTAACTATTTAATAATTTTATAATTGTTATTGTTAAATAGTACTTTCGCTATCGCCTATAGTATCAGTAGTATCAGTAGTATCAGTAGTAGTAATAACATCAGTAGTATTATCATTTACTTCTATTTTATCATCACTTACTTCTATTTTATCATCACTTACTTCTATTTTATCATCTAATTCTGAGTTTTCCAGTTCATCTACCAGTCGTTTAGAAAGATTTTCTTTTGTTATTTTTAATTGTGAATCTTTGATTATTTGATTTCCGGATGAATTTGCAAATGTGTATCTTCCTGGTAATTTTGATATGCTGGGGTCGTATTTATATACATATGGTTTGCCTAATTTTTTTCTTACTTCTATTAATAATCTTCGTTCTCTATCAGGTGCCACAGCTTCGCCCATACAATCAATAACAAAACCTTGAAATATACTATCTGAATAAATTGTTTTTTTATTTTTTTCCAAATAATAATTTCTAAATGCGACTAGTCCATTAATATATTTATATAATATGTCATTCCAATCATTATCATCATCTACTCTAACTTTTGCTAAAATAATTAATGCATGTAATATATTTTGGTCAAAACACCCAATATTTATTTTTTTCTTAGGATTAACGATTGGTTTAGTTCTATTTAAATTATCAAATTTTATGCATTCTACTTGTTTAAAAGGAATACATCTTTTATTATTTGAATAAACATACAGAATGGGAATTTCGTCCTTTCCATCATTGTAATACAAAATAAAATTATAACCGTAAAATTGAAAGAAAGGAAAATATTCTTTATGAGTTATTTTATCTGAAAGTTTTGAATCCATACTTTTAACAAAATCCAATATGTCTAATCCATCTTGCACATAATTAGTTGAATATACTTCCAAGTATGGAATATTTAAATAATCATAATTTTTATTATGGGTTTTATATTCAGATTTATGTAAATAATAATTATACGCGTAAAACCCTGTTAATAGTATTGAATCTTTTCCCGTCATAAAATCAAATAATTTATTCATTGCTTCAGAAATTCCCTTGTCCTTATAATCAGCTAAAACTAATGGTTTTTGAATTAGAGGTAGAGGATATGTTTTTTCCATTCGTTTATATCTATCAAAAGTTTTTTCTAATCTCCAATAACTGGTCATCGGGTCTGTAAACATTCTAAAATAATCAATCATCATAAACCAGGGATGAATTAAATTCATATTTTCTAATATTACAAATCTTGATTTACGATTTATATTATTAGGCATATAGGTTATATCACAATACATTCTATAATTAACAAAAATAGAATATGTTTCAGCATGTTGTGCCTCTTGTCCTACCACGGGTCTAAATCCTGCCTTATATATTTTATCACATAATTCAGCTAAATCTTCAATTGGAGTTCCACTATAAAATTCAATATCTGCTTGTGTTAATTCATAATCGTCATATATTGCTAATTTTGGGTCTTTATTTTTTAATAACAAATTCAAGGCATAACCTCCATATACTTTACGTTTTTTTTCAATAATAAAGTCCTTAATTATTTGATAAACTTGCTCTATTTCTTCAATTTTTGGCTCAAAATCCTTTAGTTTTTTGTATTCTACTTGCTTTTTTAAATTGGGATATTCGTCCTTAAAATCTGAATCCTTTGTTTTAACTAGTTCTAATGATGACATTTGTTATCTATAATATAATATACTAATATTATTATATTGTAATTTTATATATATTTCAATTTTTGTATAGTATTAAGTATATAATTATTGTTAATTATTGGTCGTCAAGTAAAAAGACAACTGTGTCTCATTTTCTATATCAACATATAAAATATACTGAGTTTAAATAAAAAAATAATTTAAAATGTATAAAGTATTTATTTTTATTTTTAAATTAGCAGGAATTTCCACTCATAAAATAAAATTTTATATATATACATTATATAT
>JBDNHS010000478.1:0-2030 GCA_041688685.1 Kapaibacterium sp. (SeqCode) | reverse complement strand
TTGCCCAAGAGTCAGGTAATGATTGAAATAAAGAAAAATTACAAAAATACTTATCTGATAATATTTTGCCCATTTGTTTCAATTCTTCTGGTGGGTGCTTTAGTCCTTGAACTAAATTATGTAATTCAATTGAAATAGACCAAAACAATCTCTCAGTCAAAGCTCTGGTACTCAAATCTAAATGCCCTAATGAAAATAAATCAAGAGCTTCTTGTCTCATTTGTAGAGCGTCGTGCCAGGTCTCTAACATCCTTGGTTGAGTTAGATTTTTGAGCATACGATTCATTTCGATAACAATTTCGTGAGTATCTTCAGTAATTTCTATATTTCCTTTCAGTACAGGTGGAGAAGTTGTCTCTAATACATCAAAAACCAAAACTGAGTGATGAGCTGTAAGAGCTCTACCAGACTCGGTAATAATATTAGGGTGAACTAAACCGTGCTTATCGCAGGCATCAACAATAGTTGCAATTGCATCATTTATGTACTCTTGAATTGAATAATTAACGCTACTTGCACCAGTAGATCTTGAGCCATCATAATCAACTCCCAATCCTCCACCAATGTCAACAAATTCAACATCACAACCAAGTTTTTTGATTTCGATATAAAATTGAGATACTTCTTTGAGAGCAGTTTTGATTTTTCTAATCATAGTAATTTGGCTACCAAGATGAAAATGTATTAATTTAATACAATCTTTCATATTACTTTCTTCGGCTATTGAGATTGCTTCCAATAACTCACTTGCGTTCAAACCAAATTTACTTCTATCGCCTCCAGATTCTTCCCATTTACCACTACCAGAGCTTGATAGTTTAATTCTAATACCGATATTAGGTCTAATTTTAAGTTTTTGTGCGATACTAATGATTAATTTTAACTCATTAAGCTTTTCGACAACTATATAAATAGACTTACCCATTTTTTGTGCTAATAAAGCTAATTCAATAAAATCTGGATCTTTATATCCATTACAAATTATTGGTGCACTATCATTTTGAGTAATTGCTAACACAGCGTGAAGTTCTGGCTTTGAGCCAGCTTCTACACCGATATTATATTTATGACCTTGACTTACCAACTCTTCTACAACGGGTCTCATTTGATTTACCTTTATCGGGTAAATTATATAATATTGTCCTTTGTAGTTATATTCTTCAGAAGCTTGTTTGAAGCAACTTGTAATAGTTTCGATACGATTGTCCAAAATATCAGGAAATCTCAACAAAACTGGAGTTGAGATATCTTTTAATTGCAAATCGTCTATTATTTCTTTTAGTTCGATTGGTTTACAATCTTTTTTGGGAGTTACTGTAACGTTTCCATTTTCACTTATGTTAAAGTAATTTACTCCCCAGCCTTGTATATTATATAATTCTGCAGAATCATCAACTGTCCATTTTTTCATATTATTTATTTTTATTTAATTATAATTACTTTTAATTTCTCAAAATTAACAATATTATGTATTAATTTTAGTATAATTATTAAGATTTTTTGCATTTAGTTAAATATAATTTTAAAATCTAAATATATTTTTTATACTAATCAGTAATAAACAATATAAAAGAAAAAATAATTGATTTAATGGCATTTTTATTGATAAGTAAATTAAAATAAATATTCACAAAATAAAGTAAATTAAAATTGAAAACAAACAACCAAATACAAACTAAAAGCAAAATATTATTCTTTTTGTACACAATTTGTAGTGCTTTTGTATTATTTATAATTCTAAATATCAATCATATTAATGCTGTTGAAAATAAAATAGAAAATACTAAAGAAAATAAATTAGAAGCAAAGTATCAAAATAGTTTGGAAATAATTAGCAGTTTGAATAAAAAATACCAAAATTCATTGTTTATCTCATTTTATTCAATCAAAGAGTTACGACCATTTTCAATTTTAAAGTTTGAGAAATATTACTCAAAATATGAAAAAAAATGGGAAGAACCAGAAAAATTAGCTTTGAATCTCACGAATGAAGAAAAAGATTCTTTGACTATTAGTATGATTAAATATAT
>JBDNHS010000477.1:0-2720 GCA_041688685.1 Kapaibacterium sp. (SeqCode) | reverse complement strand
TAGTGGAGATTTAACAAAACTAACGGAGAAAAATCCTGATAAAACTTCAGCTGATTTTGAAGTATTCGATTGGAAGCAAATAGAAAACATCTTACTTTAAATATTTATTAAATTTTTCATTTATTTATTATTTCATTTATTTAATTTATGAAGTCAATCAAAATTGGTGTGTTTGGTGGGAGTTTTAATCCAATTCATTTGGGACATATTAATATTTTAGATAATTTTATAAAAGAATTCAAACTAGATTTCGTAATATTAATTCCAAATAAATTTTCTCCATTCAAAGCAAATCAAAGTGAGTTAGATAATAATTATTTCAAATTAAATGATAAAGATATTTTAGAATTATTAAAACTAAACACCCAAAAATATAATAATATAATTATTTTAGATTACGAATTAAATTCAAATCAGATTAATTTTTCAATTGATACTTTTGAATATCTAAAAGCGAATATCTTAAATTTGATTAAATTTGGCGAAAGTATAATGGAAGATAGCAAAATTGACACGAGTAATATTGAGTATTATTATCTAATTGGAGATGATAATTTAACAGATTTTCAACTCTGGAAAAAATGGAAAGACTTACTAAATCAAGTTAGTTTGGTTGTCGGTTCAAGAAATAATACCAAAGCAGATATTGAATTATTAATAGAAGTTAAATTTCAAGACTTTAAACAAAAGATTTTTTTATTAAACAATTCCTTAATCAAGGTATCTTCTACTGAAGTTAGAAAATTAATATTAGATTATAGAATTGATTTAATTAATTTGGAAAATAATAAAGTTAAGCTAATTGATAATCTTGGATTAATCACTTATAATTATTTAATAAATAACAACTTGATTAATAAAAACTAAAGTTATACTCAGACAAACCACCTTCTATATAAATTATCAATTTATCAATAGATTTATCATAATTATTGGTTTTATACTTTTGTTTATCTATTTTGATAAATTCATCTAAATTTGAATCAGATAATGTAGAATTCATTACAACTTTACAGCCAATTTCTTTTGGTATTCTTATGTTAATTTCTGCTGCTCCTGAGTTAATTATACAAACAGCTTCTTTATATACTTTTCCAAATTTCACATTTAATTCTGCTGCACCTATGTTGAATTTAATTGTATCTACCAATAAATTACTAAAATTATAATTGAATTCACCAACTCCACAATTTGATTCAATATTCCAAAGTATATTTTTATTAAGTACAATTTCTACATTTTTTTCAAAGTCATCATTAATTACATTATTTTTTTCAGATTTATAACTTATATAGTAAAATTTATTTAATGAATCGTAATCAGATAAAACCTTATCATTATTATTTCCATTACTTTTACTATTAGTTTCAAGAAGTAAATCAATATTATTTTCATCGTCAATTGAATTTATATCAAACTTCCCTACTCCACTATTTATTTCTAAATAAGCTTTGCTAACTGGATTTGTAATATAAATTTTGTCGTTAGTATGTTCAAAAGAATATTCTTTTTTATTTTTACTATTATTTAACTCTATATTAAAATTTTTAGACTTTTTTAAATAATCAATGAAGTTGAAATCATAATTATGTAAATTAAATAAATAATACACTATAAATATTGCTGACAAAAACGAGTTTAATTGCTTTAATTTATGAGGAATTTTAAAATATGATATCCCTAGAAAAATGAAAATTAGGGGCCAAAGGTTGAGAATATTTTTATCATAAATATCAAGTTTTATATCAAAGTTTTCTAAGAGTAAAAAAATACCTGTTAAAGTTAAAAATACTCCCCAAAAAATAGAATTACTTGAAACTAAATTAGAATTGGAACTTGTATTAGTAGAATTAAAGTTTTTATAAGGATTGTTTTTGTAATGATTTTTTTGTTCATCATTATTAGGGATATTTTGATTATTTTCTTCCATTTTTTGTCTGATATTTAACTGATTAATGACACTATAATTGAAACACAGAAATACTAAATTCCTGAAATATAAAAATAAATATTTACAATAATGCTTTAATTTTGTTGTTAAATAAAACCATAATTCCAGATAAAATCAATAAAATTGATAACATTATACCAAAGTTAAAATCAGGTAAGATTTGTTCAACAAAAAATAATACGCCAGCCAAAATAAGTATTATTCCAGCAATTATTTTAAAATTTGTTTGGCTTTTATCTTCATTATTACCAAAATCATAATTCATGTTATAACTGTTGTTATTATCCATCGAACTATAGTTAGAATTATTAGAATCATTAGTATTATCAGAATCACTATTATCAGAATTGTTCCTATTCTGATAATCCATCACCTCATAATCTTTTGGAAGTACAAACATAAGAATTAAATATATTAGAATAGTACTACCACCAATGAAAGCACCAATAACAAATGCCAATCTAATCCATATCGGATCAGTTGATAAATAATCAGCTATACCACTTGCAACACCTGCAAAAATTTTGGATTTACTTCTTCTATAAAATCTTTTCATAATTATACTAATTTAATTTGATACAATAGTTCTAATTGATTTTTTAAATAATTTTTTAAATGACTACAAAAAACGCTACGTATGTTTAAATAAATAGTTTCATTTTTAACTGAAAATATATAAATAAATTTATTATATTAATCTTCAACTAAACAAAAATCTATGTTTCTTTTTGGTATAGATACCTTGACAAGTTTTACTTTAATTCTTGAG
>JBDNHS010000476.1:0-3256 GCA_041688685.1 Kapaibacterium sp. (SeqCode) | reverse complement strand
ATTGATAAACAATTATTTTTGGATAACTAATTTCTCAGTTGATTTGAATGGACCTGATTCCATTTGATAAAAGTAAATTCCGCTATTTAATTTATCGACTGGGATTGATACACTATATTCACCTGATGGCATCTTGTTATTATCTACTAATGTTGTTACAACGTTACCTTCGATATCAAATAATGTTATTGTTGTTTTGGTGTCAAATCCAACTGAATAATTTATCGTGCCACCATTACCATTTACTGGATTTGGATTAATACCTGATAAACTAAATGTAAACTCTTTATCTTTGATACTCGTATCTGGACTTTTACTTGCCGTTAATAAAATGTATTTTTTGACTAAATTACATTCATCACTAATTGACAAAGAATCTTCAAATTTAATTTTATTCTTTGGTAAGTTTGTATCTGCGGTAAAAGTTACACTTAATACTCTTGAACCTAATGGCTCAACTGGTAATTTAATATCCCAATCTAATGGCTCTAATTTAAAACCTTGATTTTTAAATTTGAGTTGAGGGATTGTATAAACTACTGATTTACTTTCTGATAAATTTACTAAATTAAAATCCAATGTAGAAATATCATCTAATTTAAATTCGCCAAAATCTTGATTTCCTTCAAAAGAATATTTTACTGCACTATAATTTATTACTATTATTGTATCATTGCCACTTTTATCTGCAAATATTAATGTTGCTTGTGCATCTTTGAGTGAGTCAACAACTCTTAAAGACCAAGTCGTTGTAATAGATTTTCCAGCTATAAATGGAGTAAATTGAAACAAATAATTGAAACTCACATTGTTGTCACTTTTCATACTTATATTATTCAAATTAGATCTAATATTAGTATCAATTGGCATATCGGTTACTGTACCATTAAGAATAAATCCATTACATTCTTGTGTCCATTGTGGAATTGGAGATAAAGTATCTGCGGTTTTTATTAGAGCAATATAATTTATTACAATAATAGTGTCGTTACCTCTTTTATCTGCAAACAACAAAGTTGCTCTGGCATCTTTAAACTTATCAATTATATTTAATGTCCAAGATGTTGATACTGTTGTTCCAACTTCGAATAGATTATATTGGAAGTTATAATTATAACTTAAACTATCCTCTGACAACATGTGTATATAATTTAAATTGGATCTTAATGTTGGGTCATTAGGCATATCAGTTATAATGCCATTTAAAACATCACCATTGCTATTTTTTGTCCACTTGGGTTCTGGGTTTATTGAATCAAGTTTAGTCAAATCAGCTAATGCTACTGCAGAAGGATAACCATAAGATTCATATTTCGCGAAACCATAAGAATAGGCAGCAAAAGGTTTTTTACCTCTAATTTTATACACACCATCAGCTGGAAGTTTTATATTTTTATTTGCATATTTACGGTTATTTACTTCACCAAAAAACGGAATATCAGCACCAACAAATAATTTTCTAATAGGCTCCCAAATAATTTTTCCTAAAGATTCTCTACCCCATTCGTAATCATCAGACAGTAAACCATTTTCATCAGTTTCATAAACTAAATTTATATAATTATCTGTAAAACCTTCTCCACCTTTAGTATTTGGTGTATTAAAAGTGATTTCTTTTTGATATTGTTCGATTGGAGTCATTAGCATTGCAAAAGGATCACTATTGCCAGAAGGATTATTATCTTCTTGTACACCTGGATTATAAAAAGATATACCTATAGGTTTATTTCCTGAAATTACGGCAGGTTTTGGAGTAACATTTGCACCATCTTCAAACATTGGCCAAATTCTTTGCTCTGTCCAACCTTTTCCTTTTTCTGTACCACCTTGATCTAATGTTAACCAATATTGCCCATCTCTAAATATATCTGTTTTAGGTTCTTTTGCAAAAATTCTTATTATACCATTAAATCTTCTATCTCTCAAAAAAGGTATGTGGTAAACTGTCCCCCAAGTATTAACTGGTAAGTCCATTTCGACTGTATAATCACACCATCTATTGTCAACTGGTACATTTGTACATAATTGACCTGAAACAACTCCAATAGGTTTTGTAGATTTAACTCTTGAACCTGATATATCTGGGTCTGAGCCTTTTGCAGAAAATAAATAAACGTCACCTCTTTGCAAGGTTATTGGTCCAATGCTTTGTCCAGTTTTTCTTATCGTTCCGCCGTCAAGTTCAAAATTTGTACTTGATGAACCACCAGCTGTTATACTTACTTTTGTATTATCATAAGCTGCTACAATTCCAGCAAAAGGTGGAAAAAGCTGAGTATTGTTCCAAACCCAACCAGAATAAGCAGTCATAACATAATCTTTACCCATACCTGTTACAGGAATTGGTAAAAATCCATCTGAAGTGTTTGTGTATCTACAAACTACATATACTAATATTGGTTCATCTGCTACAACATTTATACCTGCTCCAGGATATGTTTTTGAAGGATTCCCTGCCATTTGCCTTTGTCCAGCATTATATGTAACTGGCTGTCCATTTGTTGGAGTTAAGTCAAAAACAATAACATCGTTTGGAATTGTTAATTGACTTTGTGAAAATGCAATCTTAGGAATATTAATTGTTACTTTAGTTTTAATCCCTGAAGTAACAAATACTTTTATAAAGTTATTGGAACCACCACCTTCTTCATAAACTGGTGGTATAGTAAACCAATATTCTTTACCAACATTTGTAGCACCATTTGCCAACAACGGCAATTTTTGTTTGATCTCATCTTCATCAACCAAATCGCCAGCAAATAAGTTGAGAGTTGAGAACATCATTAGCAACATCAATGATGCTAATAAATTTGTATATTTAATTCTCATAAGAACCTCTATAATATAATATGATTGTAATAATATTTTTAAAATTTTTTATCTATTTGTTTTATTATTCTTTAGGATTGTAAATTAATATAATTTTTTCTAATTTCAAAAATATTTGATAAAATAGTTTGTACTAAAAGGTAATAACAAAGCAATCTTTCATTTGTTACACTTTTTTAAAACTTTTTTTATTTTTTTTCATTTTATTGAAATTATACTTTTAAATACAAAAAAAGAGAGACTATCTTTTGGATAATCTCTCTTTAATTTGATTTTAGTAGTTCAATAATTATTTATTGATAAACAATTATTTTTGGATAACTAATTTCTCAGTTGATTTGAATGGACCTGATTCCATTTGATAAAAGTAAATTCCGCTATTTAATTTATCGACTGGGATTGATACACTATATACGCCTGATGGCAT
>JBDNHS010000475.1:0-2732 GCA_041688685.1 Kapaibacterium sp. (SeqCode) | reverse complement strand
TTTGGCTTTTTGTTATGTGGCACATTTACCATAACAAACCAATTTTCACAACCCTTTGGTGCATCTTCTTTGCAATATTTAGATGTTATGTTAATATAAATCGTTGGGTCATCTGTTGGATAATCTTCATTAAATAGATTATCAAATTCTTTTTTGTAATCATCACTGAAAAGAATATTATGTAAGCCTAACTCCTTAAATTCTTTATTGATGCCCCAATAAAAAACATAAGCACTACTTGACTTCTCTTGTTTTAGAAGTCTTTTTGGATTGTATTTTTGGGGTAATAAATTTTTGTAAAGAGCATTGATGTCTATATCACTTGCAATTATATCAAAGTCATAATTAATTCCATTACTTTTGATTGATTTGACTTGATTTTTTTCATCTACTGTTATAGCTTCTACTTTTTCATTAAATTTTATATTCACACCCGATTCTTCTGCTAATTTTACTAAATGAGTTGTGATTTGGTACATTCCTTTTAAAGGCAGAAAAGCACCCAAATTAAATTCAAGGTGAGATATCATATTCATTAATGCTGGTGCTTTGTAAGGATTAGAACCATTATAAGTGGCATATCTATCAAAAAGTTGAACAGTTTTAGGATTAATAAAAGTATTAGCATTTTTTTTATGCATTGTACTAAATAATCCCAAAATTGGAGAATACAAAATCCCTTTTAAAGTTTTGAAGTTAATGAAATTTCTAAATTGGTGTAAAGATTGTTTGAGAAATAAGTCTTCTGTAGTTTTGAAATAAAATTCATTAAGTTTGAGGTATTTTATTACTGTTTCTTTTTTTTCATTCAATTTTAAATGCAACTCTTCAGCAAAATCATTCAAATCAGCTGATGCAGTTAGACGTGTTCCATCTGAATAAAAATATTTGGTGATTGTCTTTAGTTTTTGGTATTCAAATTTATTATCAGATTTAACTAAATTTGTAAGTTCATCAATAAGTGAGGGCATAGTAAGTAATGAAGGACCTTTATCGAATCTAAAACCATTTAAATGTAATTCGCTTAATTTACCACCAGGATAGTTATTTTGTTCAAATATAGTAACATTATAACCTTTTTGGGCTAAACGAATAGAGAGTGCCAAACCTCCTACACCAGACCCTATAATTCCTACATTTTGTTTCATTAAATTTATTTAAAATATATTTTTCAAAAAATTGCTAAATTTAAAAAAAACTCCAAAAAATCTAATAACTTTGAGGAGTTTTTTTGTTTTTAAGTATTTTCTATAACTTATTTAGACATAATCAAATTCTTGAACAAATGAAGTTAAATGTCTATTTTTCAAAATAATTATTTCGTCATCTTCCAAAGCACTAAAATATAATTCTATAGCATAATTAATATTGACTTTTACTTCTTCTTAATCATCGCCTTGCTTTATACATCATTTTAATTCTAGACAATATGCAAAGTAGCCATCATTACATTCTTCTATTATTATATTTAATTTTATCAAATTTTGAAGTTAATAATTATAAATAAAACATCTTACATTATCTCAATAATCATTGCATTCGCTTCGCCACCACCGATACAAAGGGTAACTAATCCAAATTTGCCACCAGTTCTTTTTAGAGAGTGAATAAGAGTAGTAAGTAATCTAGCACCACTTGCACCGATTGGGTGACCCATAGAAACAGCTCCACCACAAACATTTACTTTATTTGGGTCGATGTTTAGTTCTCTGATTGAGTGCATAGGCACAACTGCAAACGCTTCGTTGATTTCAAATAAATCAATATCTTCCAATTTCATATTAGCTTTTTTCAAAACTTTTTGGATTGCTGTAGTCGGTGCAGTCGTGAACCATTCTGGCGATTGACCATGGCTACAATGAGCAATGATTTTTGCAATGGGTTTTAGGTTGTTTTGATTTGCATATTCTTCACTTGCGACAACAATTGCCGCTGCACCATCATCAATAGAGCTTGCATTTGCTGCTGTTATTGTACCATCTTTTTTGAAAACTGGTTTTAGTGTAGGTATTTTGTCAAATCTAACTTTACCAGGCTCTTCATCAGTATCTACAACGATAACACCACTTCTATCTTGAATTTCTATTGGAGCTATTTCTGATTTGAACCAGCCCTCTTTTTGTGCATTTATAGATTTTTCATAAGATTTGATTGCAAAAGCGTCTTGTTCTTCACGAGAAAATTTTTCTTCAGTGGCACATAATTCACCAGCAATACCCATGTGCACTTTATTATACACGTCCCAAAGTCCATCATTAATCATTGAGTCAACTAATTCGCCATTACCCATTTTATAGCCACTTCTTGCATTTGGCAAAAAATAAGGTGCATTCGTCATAGACTCCTGGCCACCTGCTACGATTAAATTTGCATCACCACCTTTGATTGCTTGGTCAGCCAACATAACTGCCTTAAGACCCGAGCCACAAACTTTGTTTATAGTCATACATTCAACAGTTGTAGGTAAACCAGAGTAAATTGCTGCTTGACGAGCGGGCGCCTGTCCAACACCACCAGTCAATACATTACCCATAATCACTTCATTGATTTCATTAATATTAACGCCAGCTTTTTCGACAGCAGATTTGATTGCAACAGCTCCCAATTGTGGAGCAGACATCGAAGCCAAACTACCCATAAACGCACCGATTGGAGTTCTTGAAGCAGATAAAATTACAGAAGCCATTTTTTTATTCCTATTTATAAATTAAAGTTGTTTTTCAATAATATTT
>JBDNHS010000474.1:0-6761 GCA_041688685.1 Kapaibacterium sp. (SeqCode) | reverse complement strand
GATAATATCAAAATCAAGGTAAATAATAAAGTAAATAACAATTTTACTTTGAAGATTTATAATATATTAGGTAATGAATTATACTCAAAAAGTGAAGATAATGAACTTGTAAATAATGAATTAGATGCTAATAATGAGATAATAATTGAAAAAAAATATATAAATGAAAAACTTTATTTTATCAATATTATCAGCCAAAACCAATCTTATACTTATAAATTAATTTTGGAATAATCAGAATAAAATTACAATCTTAATTATTTATTACTTTTGATGTGTTTATTGTATAAATTAAAAATAAATTATTAAATAATAAGAAAATAAAACTATGAAATGTTATCAATTAAAAACTACTCAAAAATTACCAATCGATATTAAAACCGCTTGGGAGTTTTTGTCTAATCCTGCAAATTTGAAGAAAATAACACCGCCATATATGGGATTTCATATCAAAACAGAAGTACCTAAAAAAATGTATTCTGGATTGATTATTACCTATATTGTAACTCCGGTATTGAATATTCCGACACCTTGGGCAACTGAAATTACATTTATAGACGAACCGAATTATTTCGTTGATGAACAAAGAATGGGACCATACAAAATGTGGCACCACGAACATCACATAAAAGAAATTGATGGTGGAGTGGAAATGAACGATATTATAAGTTATATATTACCTTTGGGACCTTTGGGTATGATAGCAAGAGAGTTATATGTTAAAAATAAACTACAAGAAATATTTGACTTTAGATACAAAGCTTTGGAAGAAATGTTTGGTAAATATAAAAAATAGATATATTAAAATCGATATTTCTAATTTATTTTTCTAATTTATTTTTCTAATTTATTTTTCTAATTTATTTTTCTAATTTATTTTTCTAATTTATTTTTCTAATTTATTTTTCTAAGAGATATCTAATTGTATCCAATAATTCTCCAATTTGTGGTTTTGTAAGTTGAGCATCAGCTCCAACGGCTTTACCTTTGTGAACAATTTCTGGACTTACTAATGATGAAAATATAATCACAGGCAATGTGTTAAGTAATTTGTGTGATTTTATATTTTTTATAAGTGTGTAGCCGTCCATTTTTGGCATTTCAATATCTGTAATTACCAAATCCACATAATCACTAACTTTGCCTTGACCTGTTTCGACTTTATTTACAATTTCTATTATTTTTTCTAATGCTTCTTGACCGTCATTACAAGATATAATTTCAAAGCCAGCTTTGGAAAGTCTCTCGGTAATCATTTTACGAATAGTAGTAGAATCTTCAGCAGTAATAACTTTTGGTTTACCTACGAAAGTACGATTATTCAAATCTATATCCATTGCACTTGTAGGGTCAATATCAGCAACAATTTTTTCTATATCAATCATTAATACATTTTTATTCTCAAACTTTACAATCCCAATCAAACTATTATTGCCAGAGGAGATATCTTGCAAATTTTCAGGTGTAACGATTCTATCCCAACCAATTCTGTGAATTCTTTCAACTTCTGTAACCACTAAACCAATTTTCAATTTATTAAATTCGACAATAATAATTTTAGCATCTTTATTAGAATTATATTCATCATAAAGGAACTTTCTTAAATCTAAAGCAGGAATTATTTCGTCACGCAAATTAAAGATACCAATTATAGATGGAGGTAAGTTTGGGGTAACAGTCAAACTTGGCATTCTTATTATTTCTCTCACCTTTGCCACATTTATACCGTAACTCTGATATCCAGCATTGTAATTATTGTTTTCTAATAGAGAAAACTCTACTATTTCCAGTTCATTTGTACCAGATTCCAATAATATTTTAGTTTTAGAAGCCATATTTTGTAATTTTTTTTTATAATTTGTTTATTTATTTAATTACAAATTAGTGAAAAGTACACAATTAATAATAAAGTTTGGTAAATATTTATCAAATAAGTGAAAATAATATTGATTTCAATTTTTAGATTGTAATAAATGTTTTGGATTAGATAAATAATTATTGATATTTTGAAAATATTCCAGTATCAAATGGTGTCCATAAACAAGCTTTTTGACCACAAACTTTTAATGCACTATTTGACCAAGTATTACAGGTTTGCAATAAACTATAATTGCCATTTGCTTCGTAGAATGCGTCGTTATTGCCATAAACTGCTTTTGTTTGTATAAAAATGAAATTGTTTTTGTTATTTTTCTGAAAACTTGCTTCAATATAATTGATTAAATTTCTATATTGTTTTTTACTAATTTCGATTTTTTTACAAGACTTATCAACATTCATTTCGTGATAAAATGTAGAATGAAATGCAGTAGTACTTAGTCCTGTCAATGCTTTGAATGCCACTGGTATAGTCAAATCATTCCAAGTTGGAGTTTCTAAATAAAATCCTTTATCTCCCCAACCCAAAGCAATGTAGTTAAAAGTAGTATCTTTTGATTTAGTGTTTTCGAATTTTATTTGTTTGCTCCAATCAACAATATCACTTTTTACAGGCATTACAATATCAGTGTGTACACCATTAGTTTTTATATAAATAGTTATCTCGTTTGGTTCTAAATCTTCAGAATTAACTTCTATGCTTGATAAAACATAAGCCAGTGAAAAATATAGACCAATAAATACTACAAGCGATATAACAATATATAATAAGTATTTTAATAATTTCTTTAAAAATATCATAATCTGTATTCATTCTTATTTTTTTAATTAATTTTCAATATAATTAATTGTTGGATAATATAAAAAATGATTTACAAATTAATAAAGTTTGGTAAATATTTATCAAATAAGTGAAAATAATATTGATTTTAATAACATAAGTCTTTTTTTGTCAACTTATTCAATGTAAATAATGGTATTTCGTTACTATTGGAACACACTTTTTAAAAAATATAAATATAAGAAAAATATGGAAAAATTTCAGAATTTAATACCTCTCGATTTTACAATTCAAGAAAATTATAATAAACAAATAGAAGCTTTAGACAAAATCAGACCACTTTTTGGTAAAGAATACCCAAATATTATTGGTGGTAAAGAATATAAAACAGTCAAAAAAACTGTTTCTATAAATCCTGCAAATACAACAGAAGTTGTTGCTACTTTTCAAAAGTCGGGTGTTGAACACTCAGAAATAGCAATGCAAGCAGCATTGACTACTTTTGAGACTTGGAGCAGAACAACTCCAGAGTTTAGAGCTGAATTTTTATTTAAGGCAGCAGAAATAATAAGACAACGTAGATTTGAAATTAACGCTTGGATGATTAGTGAAGTGGGCAAAAACTTCGCAGAAGCAGATGGCGACACTTGTGAAGCAGTTGATTTTTTAGAATTTTACGGAAGAGAAGCACTAAGATATGCTCAAAAGCAAGAATTAACTCGTATGGCTGGCGAAGATAATAATTACTTTTACATTCCTCTTGGTGTGGGTATCGTAATTCCACCTTGGAACTTCCCTTTTGCGATTTTAGTTGGTATGACTGCAGCATCTATCGTTTCTGGAAATACAGTGGTATTGAAACCATCTTCAGAATCGCCGATGATGGGCTGGTTATTTAATGAAATTATGAGAGAAATTGAATTACCTGATGGTGTAATTAATTTCCTTGTTGCAAGTGGTGCCGAAGCTGGAGATTATTTAGTTGACCACCCCAAAACTCGTTATGTATCTTTCACTGGTTCGATGGAAGTTGGTATCAGAATATACGAAAGAGCATCGAAAGTAAACCCAGGGCAGATTTGGCTAAAAAGAGTTGTTGCCGAAATGGGCGGAAAAGACGCAATTTTGGTTGATAATGAATTACACAGTTTGGAAGATGCAGTTGATGGAGTATTAGCTGCGGCATTTGGCTTCCAAGGTCAAAAGTGTTCTGCTTGTTCGAGAGCTATAATTCATACAGATGTTTATGATGAATTTTTAGAGATACTAAAAACTAAAATTGGTAAATTTACAGTTGGTTTGCCGTCATCAAACGCACCTATGGGTCCTGTAGTTAGTGAAAAAGCATACAAATCAATTTTAAATTATATTGAAATCGGAAAATCAGAAGGTAGATTAATTGCTGGTGGCGATGTTGCAAAAGTTGATGGCGTTGATGGGTATTATATCCAACCTACAGTCATTGCAGACTTAGCACCAAAATCAAGATTAGCACAAGAAGAAGTTTTCGGTCCAGTATTAGCAATTACAAAATGCGATTCTTTCGAAGATGGAATCAATATTTTCAACGGCACGATATACGGACTAACTGGCTCGCTTTACACTTCCAATAAAGAAAAATTGGAAAGAGGTGCAAGGGAATTACATTGTGGTAATTTATATTTAAATCGTAAATCTACTGGGGCTTATGTTGACGTACATCCATTTGGTGGATTTAATATGTCTGGTACTGACTCAAAAGCAGGTAGTAGAGACTATTTATTGTTATTTATGCAAGGTAAAACAGTTACTGAAAAAATTATTGGTTAAGAAATTATCCATTTATATTTTAGGAAAAAGGCGGACTTCGGTTCGCTTTTTTTTTATATTTGTGTAGATATTTGAGTGCATTCAAATATCTGTTGCTTCTTAAATAAAAATTAGTTATAATGTCATTAGGTGTGTGGTACTTATAATTTTTTTCTTTGTTGGGAAATAGATAAATATATTTTAGTAAGACGCAATAGCAATCCTGAACTACCAATTTATTCACATTTAAGTATGACAGGACAAGAGTAAGCACCGTTTTTAGAAAAAGATACGATTTTTGATATTATTATAGACGCTCACAAAAAAGATATTATTATCGACTTTATTCTAGACAAGCATTTGATATTTGTTTAATTTTTTTAAAGTGATATTTATGAAGCAATTATTTTATGAAGGCAGGTTTTCGTTTAAGAGTAAACATGAAATATGTAATGATAAAAGTTATATAAATAAAGTTGTTGAAATGACTGACGGTTCTTTGTCTGAAGAATTCACAGGCGAATTAAATTCCTGTAAATATATATTCAAAAGACAACAAATTTCTAGTAATAAAACAGATATATTTAAAGTGGACTCGAATAGTAATTGCGAAGAGAAAATTGGTGAGATTGAGATTAAGATTAGAAATTGGCGGTCTTGGCGATCCGAAGCTTTGATAAGTATTTACCAACAAATTTATAATTACGAATTTACGAATATTTGGAATTCTAAATATCAAATTACCAACGTGAATAAAAATATATTAATTAATGGCGAAAATAAAACTTCCAAAGACAATATCAATATCCATAGTGAACTTAATGAGCTTAAAGAGTTTGATAAGATAATTACTTTTGAAAATAGACAGATAAATCCTTCAGAAATCATCGATATATTAAGTTTATCTTCAATTTATATTTACAATTATTGTAGATAACTCACTGCTTTTATTGCAATTGTATCCATTATATTATAACATTTCAAATATCTAAAAATAAAAAAAAGACTACTAATTAATTTTGTAGTCTTTAATTTTTGAAATTATTTTGTTCATAATAATGAAATGATAAAAATATTACAGAACATTAAACTTGAGAACAACTTATCAAATCTTTTTTACTTAAACATACTAACTAATCTTGTTTTGAGTTTTGATAACCAACGATAATTATTTTCACCATTTAATTTCTTTTTTTTCTCTACGCCATCATAAAGTGAAGTGCCTAACATCAATGCAACTGGCTTTAATGCCTCAAATTCCTCACAAAATACTTTTAGCATAGAAGTTCAATGGCAAGAACAAAATCATACCAGCAATTCCCCAAACATAACCTCCAACTATCAAACTCAATATAGAAGCAAAAGCATTAACATTTAGACTACTACCAACTATTTTTGGACTTAAAATATTACTCTCCATCAACTCCACAAAATAAAACCAACAAACCACATAAAATGGGACAAGAATTGAATCATTAGTCATAAAAGCATACAAAACAGGTATTATTGCACCTAAAAGAGTCCCAACATAGGGTATAAGAGACATTACAGCCGCCATATAACCAAACAGGAATGGGCTATCAATGCCAATAAACCAAAGCCCCATACTATTTAGAAAGCCGAGTATTAAAATAAGTATTACCATTCCACTTAGATATTTCTGTCCTACTTTTTGAACGTGTTTGAGCATATTTAAGACTCTTCCCTGATTACTCTCCTCTGCAAATTTGACTAAGGCATTAGTCAAACCTGTGCGATAAATCAGAAACAGAAAAATATAAATTAGAGTTGTAATCATACCAACAATAAAACTTGCTGTATTATAGAAAGTATTTTGAGCAAATGGTAGTGCTGCTTTTTTAGACCACACATTAAATTCGTTTATTATATCAGTCTTTTGTAAGTCTTTTTTGAGGTCAAGAGTATTATTGATAAAAAGTATTACATCTTTTAATAAGCTCATTAATTTTTCTTGAAACTCACTAAGCTCTTGAGGTAGATTGATTAATTGATTTATGAAAAAATACAATCCGCCACCAAACACCAAAATCAAAGTAATTAAGCAGAGAAAAGCTGCAATAATCTTATTAAAACCCCAAGACTCAAACTTTTTTGAAAGTGGATAAAGTACCAAAGATAGTAAAAGTGCCAAACTGATAGGAATTAATATGGCATCAGCAATAATCATAATTGAGATTAGTGCAAACACAAATGCAATTGCATAAAATAGATGTTGGAATGAAATCTTCATATTAATAAAATGATGTAAAATAATATACTGCTAAATATTATAAATTTAGCAATAGCCTAAACG
>JBDNHS010000473.1:0-2568 GCA_041688685.1 Kapaibacterium sp. (SeqCode) | reverse complement strand
GAATTGGAAGATATTAGAAACTTTGCAGAGACAATTGAGAACGTAATTAACCTGAAAGCACTTCACATCTGGAGTTTAGATGATAAAACATTGGTTTTGGAATGTAAGATTAATATAAGTGAGGATTTGAAAATAAGCGAAAGCGAAATTATAAAACAAACATTTAAAAATTATTTGTTAGATAATTATCATATACATAAAACTAATATTGAATTTATTTTCAAATAAAGAAGTTGTAAATAATATTTAATAACTTAGATAAACTTTATTTGAATTAAATTTATTCTACTACGTAATTATTATTCTCAATAGTTTTTAATTTCATTACATTGTCTTCAGCTTCTTTCAACGATTTAAAGCCCCAAATTTTCACTTTATAATTAGGCGAGTTATTAGTTAAATATCTTTCAAAATAACTTTTGTATCCTTTATCTATCCAGAATTTTACTTTGCCTTCTGCTTTGTATTCGCTCTCAATGATGTCTGTAACTATCTCGTAAGGCAAGTTTTCTGGGTCTAACCATCGCAACTCTACTCTTCTATTAAAAGCCTCTTGCCAGCTAAATTTAGTCAAATAATAAATAGGTTTATTACTTCCTTCAGTTTTCAATTTTATTTGTTTGCTATTTACGCCCTTAGAGACAAGATATTCTTTGATTTTATTTGCTCTCTTTTGCCCAATTTCAAAACAAAAGTCATTATCTCCTTCAATTCCAGAATGTCCTACTAATTCAATATTATTATTTGGATTGTTGATTAGAGTTGTGGTTAATAAATCTAATTGAGAATTAAACTCATCTTTAATTTGTGAATTTTTATAATCAAAAAGAGTTAAAGTTTTAAATCTATTTAGAGAATAAGAAGTTTTATAATCAGAAAAAATTAAGTCAGATAAAATCCCAAGATTTGTTGTATAATTTAATTCAGTTTTAAGAAAATCGCATCCATCAATTTCAAAAACTTTATTATTTATACTTGCTTCATAATAATATTTTTGGCTGTAAAATATCTCATTTAAAATTGTATTAATTTTATCTAATTCTTCATCATTGGTGTAATAAAAAGTATTGCCTTTAAGATATGAAAAAACTTTTGAATTATAAGTTTCCGAAATGTTGGATAAGTTTATATTATAAATTTTTACATTTAAGTTGTTGGATTTATCTACTACATCATTTATAGTGTGTAAAAAAGACGAGTTGTCGGAAGTATAATTAAAAGTTACTATAATATTTTTTTCTTTTTTATTATTAGCATTTAAACTATTTTTTTGAATTTTCTTTAATAAATCAAAAGTAGAATTATAAAATGAATTAGAGCCTGATGCCGCTTCTCTATTAAAATTAATAATTTTATTAAACTCTTCGCCAGTCGTCAACTTTGTAATTTCTTTTAATTCTTGATTTTGTAAATATAATGCTACATTTATTTTCTTTTGATTGTTTGTAAATTTTTTGATTTCCTTCAAAATTTCTTCAAAAAATATATTTGCATAAGAATTTTCTACCAAAAAGTAAATATTAATATCTTCATCTAGTTCTTCGGATATATCAATATCTAATATAGATGCAGTTTCGTTACCATTTTCACAGAACATATTAATATTCAAATTTTTCTCTAATTCACCTAAATTATAGTTTTTCAAAAAATTACCATAAGCATCAAAGAGTAAAAACTTAACATATTTTGTATTTCCAATTTCAAAATCCTTAATTTCCATTATCTTTAATCTACTTGGAGTAATATTAGAATTGTTTTCTATTATTCCATTCCAATAATTAGACCTAACAAAAGATTGTGCATTTTCATTTTTAACTTCTGTTACAACATTCCCAGTTACATTTTCATCTTTTAAATTCACATTAATTCTTGAGATTAATCTAAGTGTGTCTATTTCGTTTACTGCTGTAATTTTATATAAAGTAGTATATTTGGGAGAAATATAGAATGAGTCAATTGATTTGAATTCATTTGTTTCACCTTCAATATTTATATATTCAGCATTTTGTATATCCCATTTGATTACATTTGTGTCTCCTTGAGTCAAATTTTTGTAGCCATCAAAATAATTAACCTTCATTTTTTCTACAGAACCGCAAGAGGTTATGTTTAGTAGCAAAAAGAAAAGACTAATTGAATAGAGTATATTTATTGTTGTTGTAGAATATGACTTTGTTAAAGATTTTAAATTCATAATGTAATTAAAAAAATAAAAAATAAAGAAATAAATGAAACTTAATTTTAAAAATTGTTCAATTATTTATTTTAAAATAATGAAAATAAAACAAATAAATAAATAATACATAAATAAATAATAATTATTTAAGATAATTTTTTAAAATAGAATTTTCCTAAATTATCGGAAGTAACGTTTAAACTATTGCCATTAATTATCTCGCCTGACAGTATTTTTTTTGCTAATTCATCGCTAATATATTTTTGAATAGTTCTTTTTAGTGGTCTTGCTCCATAATTAGAGTCAAACCCTAAATTAGATAACCATTCTACTGCAGATTTATCAAAACTAAGTTTAATATTATTTTTTAGCAATTTATCAGTAATTTTATT
>JBDNHS010000472.1:0-8777 GCA_041688685.1 Kapaibacterium sp. (SeqCode) | reverse complement strand
TCAAGTTTAGATAATAATAAAATTAATATTGAAAATATTGATGACTCAAAAAGAAAATGCGTTATTATTGATACTCCATTTGAAAGTTTTGAATATTACAAAGATTTGATTACCAATAAAAATTTGGAATTGCAAGAGATTTGGCTTACTCATACTCATTGGGATCATACTTGGGACTTAAATAAAATTGTTGATTTTTATAAAGTACCAGTTTTAGTAAATGAAAATGATATACATAGATTAGATAAACCAAACGATTATTTGAGTTTTGATTTTGGTGAAGTTCTCAATAAAATGAAATATGATAGATTAATAAATCACAAGGATATATTAAATCTGGGTGATTTGGAATTTGAAGTAAGACATACACCAGGGCATACAGAAGGTAGTGTTTGTTTTATTAATCATAATAGCAAAACAATAATTGCCGGTGATACCTTGTTTAATAGCAGTATTGGAAGAACTGACCTTGATGGCGGTAATTATAATCAACTTATCGAATCAATCAAAACAAATTTATTAGATTTATCTGATGAATTTAAAGTTTTATCTGGTCATGGACCTGAAACGACAATTGGTTTTGAAAGAGTTTATAATCAATTTTTGAACTAATAAAATCATAATGAATATTATATTATAGATTTTTGTTCTTTGAATAAAATTAAATTTCGATTGAAAAATACTAAAAATATTAAAATTTATATTAATAATATAAATACTATGTATCAATTATTATTACAATTAAAGATAAATACACTATTTATTTCTTTAATTTTTTTGACTTATGTCTGTTATTCTTTTACTGTTGGATCGGTGCCAGACCATCTTAAAACACTACAAATAAATAATGTTAGTGATAATAGTGGTTTTGGAAATCCAATCTTCAGAGAAGAGATGGCTCGAAATTTAATTACTAAATTTAGAAATGACAACTCTTTTTCTTTGGTCGAAGGACTTGGAAATGCTCGGTTAACAGTTGCAATTTCAAGCATTACAGACGCTCCAGTGAGTGTTCAACCTGGTGAATTAGAAAAAGAAAGAAGAGTTAATGTTACAACTAAAGCTGAATATTTTGATAATGTAAAAAAGAAGGTTGTTTGGGAAAGATCTTTTGATAATTTCGCTATTTATGATGTTTCGAATGTACAAGAAAACAGAAATAGAGAAATATTCCGAATTTTGGAACAAACTTCAAACGATATTTTACTCGCTGTTGTTTCTGGTTGGTAATTGATAATAATATGAGTTGTTTTTATAATATTATTTAAAATCAGTTAAATTATCAACTGAATATAAAATTTCTATTTCTTGAGTTACTTGAATTATAGAATTGCTTGAATTTCTAATTGACTAAAAATAATAACTCTCCACACTAATTAAATTTATCAGTGGAGCTTTTCAAAAAATTAAAGAGAGTGTTGTCCGTTTATGGAAAGCATACTATTAATTACTTACTTCATAGCACTTAGCGTGCTATTTGGATTTGGTACACACGGTTTAGTTTTATTATATTACTACCGTAAAACCTCAAAACTTAAATTACCTGAACAGGTAATGCCCGAAGAAGTACCTATGGTTACGATACAACTACCATTATACAATGAACTCTATGTAGTCGAAAGACTAATACGCTCAGTTTGTGAGATTGAATATCCAAAAGATAAATTAGAAATTCAAATATTAGATGACTCTACCGATGAATCTATAGAATTAACTCAAAGTCTGGTTGCTGAATATATCGAAAAAGGCTTTGATATTAAATATATTCATAGATCAGATAGAAGTGGATATAAAGCTGGTGCATTAAAAAATGGATTAATTACCGCAAAAGGTGAATTTGTTGCCATCTTTGATGCTGACTTTGTACCCAAAAAAGAATTTTTACAAAAAACTGTCCCTCACTTTAATAATTCTAATGTTGGTATGGTTCAAACTCGTTGGGAACATATTAATGAAGACTTCTCTTATTTGACCAAAGCACAAGCTTTGGCTTTGGACGGACACTTTGTAATTGAACAACAAGTTAGAAATAAAGCTGGTTTCTTTATTAATTTTAATGGCACTGGTGGAATTTGGAGAAAAGAGTGCATATTTGATGCTGGAAACTGGCAAGCAGATACATTAACTGAAGACTTTGATTTAAGTTATAGAGCTCAACTGAACGGTTGGAAATTTGTGTTTTTGAATGATGTTACTTCACCAGCAGAATTGCCGGCTGATATTAATGCACTTAAAACACAACAGTTTAGATGGACTAAAGGTGCCGTTGAAACTGCTATCAAAATTTTACCAAAAGTACTAAAATCAGACTTACCTTTCAAAATTAAATTAGAATGTGTAATACATTTAACAAGTAATATAGTTTTCCCTTTCATTATTTTAGTTGCTATTTTGAATGTACCTTTGGTAATCATCAAAACAACTATCCAAGGTTACGACCAATATTATTCTTTGATGTCTGTGTTTGTGTTAGCTTCAATATCTACATTTTTGTTTTATACTTTCGCACAAAAAGCTATACATATTGATTGGAAAAAAAGACTTTTATTATTCCCAGTATTTTTAGCTGGTAGTATGGGATTTGCTGTAAATAATACAAAAGCTGTAATCGAAGCACTAATGAGTAAAAAATCTGAATTTTCACGTACGCCAAAAGCTGGTACAATCAAAGCTGGTGATGATTGGAACAAGAAAAAATACGTGCAAAGAAAAGTTAGTCCATTAGTATTAATTGAATTGTTATTTGCACTATATTTTGTGGTTGGTATTGGTTTCTCTATTTACCACGTACAGATTGCTGCAATACCATTCCAATTACTATTTTTGGTAGGATTTGGTACTGTTGGATTATTGTCGCTTAGACACGCAATGAGCAGATAAAGAACTATACTTTACTTTTTAAAAAAGGACAGGTCGTTTGACTTGTCCTTTTTTTTTCATCTTCACCAGAGATTTTCTCACTTACATAAACGCTACGAATTTTATCCACAGTGTTTGGAGTGAGACACTTTCTCCATATTTTCATCGCCTCGCTACACGAGTATCATAACCGAAATCTCCGAAAGATAGGTGGTTACCGTCTGCGTTCATTTCTCTATCCTGTTCGTGTGTGCCATTATAGCCGTATCTTGTGCTTCCATTGTTATAGCTTAGTTCGTTAATTTTCATTCCGTACGGGAAATATTCATTCTTACTCAACAAATCCACCGTAAATGGCTGTGATGGATACCCAGTCGGCATCTTAATATCAGAGAAAGTAACTCGCACATTACCTAAATGGTCTTTCAGTTCATACGCCTTATTACCTAACGAACGTGCAAAAATATTATTTTTTATATCTTCCGACAATTTAGCACCATACAAAACTTTATAATAATCATATTCTATAGAGTTTGGCTCTCTTGAACGTGTGAATACCGTCAAAAAACGTCCTTGTTGCTCATTTCCATACACGTGCCACTCCCCCAGTTTTGGTAAGAATTGTGGGTAAATGTAGTTTATTTTTTTTCAACTATCATACTATTTATAATTTCTTCAAAAATAGTTAATTTTTCTTGACTTACATTTTCATAACCAAATGAAATATTTTTTAATTTTATATGTTTCCAATATTTTTTGTTTTCGTCAACACCACTTAGTAAAACTGAATCTTTAATTATAAAATCAATATAACAATTTTTATATTTATCTAAATTTTTAAGATTAAACTCAAGACTATAAAATTGTGGAGTAATGTAAAATACTGAGGAATCGGTATATTGGTAATATTCTTCATTTTCATTACCAGCGTTGATGATATTTTTATCATACCCACAAGGTATATTAAAGTAAAAATTACTAAAAGAATTGTTCCCCAAATACCTAAAATATTTTACTTTTTCAAAATTTTTAACTGTACAATTTGAAATTAATGTAATTATTATTATGAATTTAATAATTTTTTTATTTATATAATTCATTTGTTGCCTTTGGGGTTCCATTGATTTATTACTTTTATCTAATACCCTTGGATCTTTCGTCGAATATTTCCCAGTATTTATATTTAAATTTGATTTGTAGTATTCTCGCAAGGGTAAATCTAACTCTAATCTAAACAAATTTTCTTGATATGTAGCACTCCACTCATTTATTGGTAAATCTAATATCCTCCATTGCCTCACCAACAGCACCTAATTTTCATCCTCAATTTTTTCTCTAATCCAAGGCATTCCAATATCCTCTCTATATGCCATCCAACCATAATCTAAATCTGATACTTCTAAAACTGTGAAATCTAACTCAACAATTTCTTCTAATGAAACTAAGGCACTCTCAGCCATATCTAAATTAATTTCACTTCCTAAAAACTGCCAATCACCATCGCAATCATGATATACCTTTAAAATTGGCTCTTTGCTAAAAATAATTTTTTTTAAACTAAAAACTGCTGTATTTTTATCTTCAATAAAATTGTTTTTATTCATTTTTGTTGCCTTTTTTTAAATTTTCAGTTTTAGAAACAACCCTAGCATTAGAACTTGCATTTGTTCCACCTTTTGATTTTGGTACTATATGATCGACTTCTGCTTGGTTCATATCTGCTTTTTGACCTTTAATATTTTGCTTAGAAGGGTTTAATTTTTGACCACTTTTATCACTTGTTAATTCTCCATTATTTCTTTTTGAGTTTTCTGCTTTAATTTTATCTTTTTGAGATTTTGTGAATCTCTGGCCTGATTCTACATTTCTTGGATTTGGAATATCATCATATTTCCCATTTTCCACTACTTCTTCGGCTGCATTTTTGACTGATTTGGCTTCGTCTGCACCTTTTAAAAGTAATTTTAAGGGCTTTGTTACAAAATCTGCAAGCGGGATAAGTGAAACTGCACTAAGTCCAGATTGTCTTTGAGTTCATAAGATTTTTTGCCTAACTGACGAGAAAAGATATTATTTGTTATATCGGAGCTGTTTTCCACACGGTGTTTTTGAATACCCGCTCGGGTCAGAATAAAATATCGGATTATTACCAAAGCCTGCATAGATACCAATAAATATCTGGTCTATCGGGTAAAGATTAAATCGCCGTGTAGCGCGGGTATCATAACCGAAATCGCTTTACCCTTTTCTTCTTTCTTCCTACTTCCAAACTATTGCGAGTTTGCCGACTCCAGATTTGTTCCCATTCAATGATGATGCGACAACTAAATATACTCCACTTTGAACCCGTTCTCTTGCTTCATTGCGTCCGTCCCAAGTGATTACTTTGCTCAGTGTTGTTATCGTTTTGATTAATTCCCCACTCAAAGTAATTATTTTTATTTCGCTGTTTTCGGCAAGTCCATCGATTATTATTTCGGTGTCTTTATTTGGGTTAAAAGGTTGGGGAGAACATTTTATACTATATTCTTCTTGTGGCGTTTTGGAATAAGTGTCAACAGAGTATAATTCTGCATTTGTGCCAATATACATTTTACCTGTTTTTTCATCTCCTGTTATCGAATATACGATATTAGAAATTATTGGGCTATTATCTTTATTAATAAGCGACAAAACCTCTGTACCGTCAGGATTAAGCACATACAAACCTTGTGAAGTGCCAACCCATTTGTTATTCACTGCATCAACAAATATATCATATACTTCAATATTATTTAGAGGAATTACCTCTCTAATTGCAAAATTTGGATTATTGCTAAAGATTGCACTTGGATTAAATAAAGCAACAAGCCCATTTACTGTGCCTATCCATATTATACCAGTTTTGTCTTGTGCTATTGCATTTTGTGTATTGGATTTGATATTGGGGAAATTACTTATATTTATATTCCCGCAAACGTTTTGATTATTCACTTTTCGTGTATCATTATAATACATAATACCGGTGTTGGCAGTACCACCAAGATTATTAATTTTGGGAAAAGATGAAGCCACCCATTTTGTATTATTTTCATCAATCATTAAGTTATAATGAAATCTTCTATTGGGGGAAATGCAGTTTTCGTAAGAAGTAAATTGTTTATTATTATCAAATTTAATTAAAAGTGGTCCAGCAATAGATGAAGCACCAAAATTTGTGAACTAAGCGTTATTATCTTTGTCGATTTCGACATCACCAATTATGGGGAAAGTCTCATCGGTATTTCCGACTATCGGCGAGTTAGATGCATTAAAATTTGTAATATCAAATGACTTGGTAAAGTCAATTTCATTAATTTCATTCTTTCTTTCTAAATAAAACAAACCACCACCAAAAGTTGAAAAAAAGACATTCCCTTTTTTGTCCAAATTAACTTTATGAATTGAATTATTGTATATTTGTGGTGTAGTAATATTATTAAAATTAGTCCATTTATTATTTCTCAATACCATTGCACCTAATCCATTATCAACTCCAGAGCCAATCCACACTTCATTTTCATTAGTAATTGGATCAGTATAAATATTAATATCCTCATAAGAATTTATAGCTGGTGAATTTGGAGTCAAAATTTTACTCGTAATACTTACATCAGTTAATAAATTACTTTGCAGACCAAAATTGGAATACAAAACAAATATATAATTTTCTGAATTATGTTTGAGAGTATATATATTATTAACTCTCTTACTCAAGTAATTTAATTGATAATTAAAAATTGCTTTTGGCATTTTCAGACTTGTTGAGTCGATATAAATTAATTCATCACTAATTACATTTTCAACAAATTTAATTACTTTGCGAGTATCTTCGTATAATTCAAACTTAGAACTATCGGTATAATTCAAGTAATAAATCGCATTATTAGTCAATGCGAATAATGTATCGGATTTGGTAATCAAGTCAATAACATTTTCGTTATTAAGTGAATAATTATCCCAATTATTTCTATCAGAAATTGTATTTTCAGCACTAATTGAGGCAACTCCCTCAAGAGTTGCTACCCAAATTCTATCCTTGTAACTTACTATTCTTTTTGTATCAGCATTCGGTTGGAATACTCCATATCTCCTTGCTTCTTCGATAAATACTTTGGCGCCTTTCAGAAATTTAGTCATACCAAACCCACCAACCATATAGATGTAATCATCTAAAATCAACATATCATTAATAATTGGATTATTGATTTTGGAATTTTTGATGTCTGTAATATGTATCCATTTTTTAGAATAATTTACACCATTTTCTAATTGAACATCATCTAAATTTATTTTATCTATGTTTTCTAATATTTCAATAACACCATCGGTAGAAGCCATATATAGAGTTTTGCTGCTTTTATCAATTGTAAGATAATTTATATCACTACTCAAAAGGTGCGATATATTACGAAATTCTTTGGTTTCACCGGTATTCAAATCATATCTATATACTCCGCCAGTTGTACCCACCCAAATGCTTCCATCTTCATAATATGCTAATGTTTTGGCATTTACCATAGATGAATAGGCTTGCCAGTTAAATACATTTACCTTATTATTTTGTGAATTTAATTTGACACTAAACCCAAATGCAAACATGAATAAAATGCAAGTAAACACTATTGAACTATGATACAACTTCTTTTTTAAATTCATAATATAAAATTGAATAATAATTGATAATAATTAATGATAATTGTTAGAAGAAACAATAAGTTAGAATAATTTAGAATAATTCTCACTTTAGTCAGAGTCTAATTCTAATTTTACGATAACTAAATTAAATTTGGCTAACTAAATTTGACTAATTAAATTCGCCATTTCGATTGCAGTCATTGCCGCCTCAAATCCTTTGTTGCCAGATTTGCTACCAGCTCTTTCTAACGCTTGTTCAATACTTTCGGTAGTAAGCACACCCATTATAACAGGTACGCCAGTATTCAACGCAACATTCGACAGTCCTTTTGTAGCCTCTGAGGAGATATAATCAAAATGTGGAGTATCGCCCCTAATTATCGCACCAAGTGCAATGATGGCATCGTATTTATTAGAATTTGCCACTTTATTGACTACTAATGGCAATTCAAATGCCCCTGGGCAATAGATGATTGTAATATCTTTAGCACTTGCATTATGACGAATTAGTCCGTCATTTGCACCTTCTAATAATCTGTTTACAATCAATTCATTCCATCTCGAAACAACTATTGCAAACTTTTTGCCTTTGGCATCAAATCCGCCTTCTATTATGTGACTCATATTTTTATGTGTTTGGTTATTAAATTATAATAAAAAATTCTCTTTTTTTGCTAAAAAACAAACATAATATATATTAAATTTTATATATTAAAAATAAATTGTTAATTTTACATTTATAAATAAACTAATATAAATAATAATTATTTTTCAAAGTATAAACATTTTTAGGAAATTTGATGAATTTACGATTAATTCTACTATCTATTGCAATAATAGGACTTATTGCTTGTAATGATGCTACTGGACAAAAAAAAGTAGCTCTAAAATCTAAATCTGACTCTCTTTCGTATGCAGTCGGTGCGCAAGTTGCTTTCAATCTAAAAAAAGACTCTCTTGAAGTTGACGTGGATATGATTGCGGCTGGTATTAAAGATTATCTTCAAAATGACTCGACTAAATACAAAATGAATATGGAAGAAATTGTTGCCATTTTCCAAAAGTTAGGACAAGAAATTCAATCTAAACAACAATCTGCAGCTGCCGCACAATCTGCTATTGATAATAAGTCTTCTAACGAATTTTTCGAAAAAAATGGTAAAGAAGCTGGAATTGTAACTGTTGAAGGTGGATTACAATATAAAGTATTGAAAATGGGTACTGGCGCAAAGCCAAAATCTTCTGATAAAGTTAAAGTACAT
>JBDNHS010000471.1:0-2465 GCA_041688685.1 Kapaibacterium sp. (SeqCode) | reverse complement strand
TGTAAATAAATAATATCCATTCCAAAAATTTATAAAATTACAATTAAGATGTTGAATCCAAATATAGAAACAATTTTCGAGAAAATAAAACTAAATTCTAAATATTTAACTTATGCTGAATTTTACTCAATTTTAATGTCTATTTTATATATTATAGTTAATTTTATATTATGGAATAAACTAAGTTCAAATGTAACTAACTTGATATTAAACTTATCAATAATTGCAGGTATACTACTTATTTCTCGACATACTCATAAATTTATGGATAATAAAGTACTTTTTCTTTTAAAGAAAATTTACATTGGTCCTCTTTTATGGTTGTTATATATGCAATTTCACATTTACTTACCGATTATAAATCCTTATGATTATGACAAATTGTTAATTGCTTGGGATAAATCAATTTTTGGATTTGAAGTAACAAAAGAGTTATACAAAATATCCAATCCAATATTGACTGAATTCCTTCAATTTTGCTATATGTTGCATTTCTATCTGCCAGTAATAATTGGAATAGAAATTATTTATAGAGGTCAAAAAGAACTATTAGCAGATTACACAAATAAAATTGTTTTTGGATTTTATTTTTCTTATCTACTTTATATCTTTTTACCAGCAATAGGTCCGAGATTTACATTACATAATTTTGCAACTATTAATCAAGAATTACCTGGTTTGCTACTCACTAACTTTTTCCGTGATGCTGTAAATGCAGGTGGAGATATTACTATTGGAATGGCAAATCCAGAAAGTGTTGTAAATAGAGATTGTATGCCGAGCGGTCATACACTCATTGCTCTGTTAAATATAATAATGGCTTTTAGATATAATTTAAAGATGAAATATGTAATATTATTTTTGGGAAGTGGACTAATTTTTGCAACTTTATACTTAAGATATCATTATCTTATAGATGTAATTGCAGGTATTGGATGCACATTCTTAGTATTATATTTGGAGCCAAAAGTTAAAAACATATTTAAAAAACGTAAATTTAATTTTCTATAATTTTCTATAAACTTCTATAATTTAATAAAGACTATTTCAAATATTAATCTTCTACTTCTCTCATTGAATCGCCTTCAGCTTTATTGGTCTTAAAGCCAATTTCGACCAAAAATCTTAGTGTTGACATATTAAAATTATTATTGTCATTAACTATATTAGTCAGTGGAAAATAATATTGCAGAGAGCCCGATATTTTAGTTTTCTTTTTGACAGTAAAAAATAAACCAGTTTCAAAAATTAGACCCATTTGAAATGTATTCAGATTATTTACTTTACTATTCTGTAATTCTACTTCATCCAAACTTAATCGTTGCACTTTGTTGAGTTGACTAATGTAAACAAACTCTTGAACAGGAGCTTGAGTATGCACCAGGCTATTGCTCACAATTAAACCAGGACTAAGCCCAACTTTTACAAATACAGGTTTTAAAAATTCATATCTAATGTATGGCATCAATCTCATTAGACCTAAGTTGATTTTACTTCTATGTCTAAACTCAGCATCAAAAAATATTCCATTTTGTTTATCTTCTAATGTTTCAAATTCTCTAAAAGTTGAATTAAGTGCCATACTTTCATAAGCAAGTCCTACACCAAAATACAATTTAGACTGTAACCCCCAATCTCTATTTACCCCAACAATAACATTCAATCCATTCCCACCAGAGAACTCACAGCCTTGACAATTAACCAAATATTTTCCATTTTGAAAATTATTACCAAACCCAATAAATCCACCAACATAATTTTTGTTTATAAATTGAAATGCGGGTTCCAATGGGTTAGACAATACTTGAGATTTTGAAAGATAATTATTAAATATTACACCCAAGAATGTTAAAATCAATAATGAATTTATTCTGATGATATTTCGATTTTTATTCATAAAGTTGAAATGGTTTTAGTCTATTTGTTAACTTAAAAATTATTAAAATAAGTTATTAAATTATATGAGTAGTAACTTGAAACTTATTTTTATATTGCAAATTAATTAGTATTATTTTTAAATAAAAAAAATATATATAAATTTAAAAAGATATTTAAAGAAAAAAGGTTACAATTCGTTAATAATTTTAATTAGTAACAAATACAAACTATTTTATTTTAAATTAGTAATTTTGTGTATTAATGTACTGAAAATAATAAATATGTTATTTTTACCAATTTTCACTAATCACCTTTGGTAAATAAAAATGGATAATACTAATAATAGTTCAAATAATAGTTCAAATAATATTAAACAAGACAATAATGTTATAGTTAATAGAACTGACAATAGAACTGACAACAAAACTGATAATCAATCAGAAAATAGAAATAATAGTAAAGATTATAATAAAGATAGTAGTAGGAATAAATCTAAAAATAATAAATACAACAAAAATAAATTTAGAGATAATCCCAAAGAAGTTGTAAATGATGCTTCGCTCAACAATTCAAATAGTATTTCAAAT
>JBDNHS010000470.1:0-6250 GCA_041688685.1 Kapaibacterium sp. (SeqCode) | reverse complement strand
TTGTAAAAATAATAAAATTAATAAATTTATTCAAATTCATAGTTACAATTTATACACATATTAAAATCATCATCTATAGTGTTTGAATTACAATTGGGACAAACCCTGTAGTTGGTATCATAATTAAGTAATGGATGTACATTATTAAACCAATCCATATATTGGTCTTCATCTTCGCCCAGCAAATCTTTAACAGCATCCAATGCACCAAATGTGTTTTTTATTATTTCGTCATATATATTTTTTTCACACAATGCAGAATTAAATTTGGTAATATCCAATACACCATCAATAACAAAATCATTTTTAACTTTATTAATAATTTGTGTCATAATATGACTAGGAATAAAATCAAAATTTTCATTTCTATAGGTAATAATCATTTTATCATTTTTAAAATATTGATATTCTATTTTGCATGAATTATAATTTGACAAACTCCCAATACCAAAATTTTGATCAGAGAATTCTTCTCTCGTCTGTTCTGTTATTATCTCTGGATATAATATTTTACATCTATCTTCAATCATGAATCCATTATTATTTAATTCATTACACATATATACTAAAATTAGCTTAAATTTTTTAAATAACTCTGGTGTATAGTTGCCATAAAAATCAAAAAATTTACCACATTGACATAATTCCATATTTTTAATCCAAAATTTACCACATATTATATGGCCGGGAGTTAATAAAAATAAAATTAAAGAATTTAATAGAATGTTTAATAATGTGATATTTTTAGCTTTATCATTTGTTACTTTTACAAATGGTCTAAATTTGTGTGAGCGTTGTTTTGTTGCAATTGGACCAAATTCTTCTTGAAATCGGGACGACATACCCGCAGAACCAACACCGCTCGTAATTTCTACAAGAAAATTTCGATTAGCTTTAAATCCTATTGTAAACATAATCCATGTACTTCTCACCTCATCATTAAAAGCATTTTCATCATAAAAATTAGTTATAAACTCGATTAATTGTTTATACCCAAGTTTTGTATTTTCAAATTCCATAATTTTATTTCCACCATCTTGTTTACAAGTATCTTTCAGTTCTAAATATTTAGATTTATATTTTAAATATTTATTTTTATACATATATATTTAGATATTTATTATATTTTATATAAATTATTGCTTTAATATTATCTTTTTTCAGGTGGAATATATTTAAGTAATAATGTATTAAAAATGTCTTGTTCTGAATTAATTTCTAAAGAAACATCCTTTTTTCCGATGTGTTTGAATAATCCGTATTCTGACAATTTCATATTCATAGATTTAGCATGTAATCTCATTTTTTGATTAAATGTTGCAGAACCAGTAAAATGCATTAGTGCTGTATAATAACTGGAATACGGAACAATAATAATATCTAATCTAATAACTAATTTTTTAAGATTTAAATCTGGAAAATCATTAACAACATTTTTAAAAGTTGCAAAACCTTGAAAATGTCGTTTTGATGATTCTGTTAATTTATCAATAATAAAAAAATTATCTAATGATTTTTTTATTATTGATAAATAGTAACCTTGTTTATTATTTGTACCGTTTATATTAGGATGAGTCAAAAGTATGTCCATGTCTGACGAATAATCTTTTTTTCGCCTAAAAGAACCGCATATAACAGCAACAATATCATTATCTGTTGACATTATTTTATTTATAATTGGTTCCTCTGCCATTTTTAGTAATGCATGAGGTATTTTAGATAAAAGCGTATCCTTATATTTGATACCTAATTCCATTTGATGAGTTAAAGTTATTTTACCATCAGAAGAGGCTTTAATAAGATCCTTGATAGATTTGATACCAAATTGTTCATAAAAAACCGATGCTTTTCCCGGTCCTATTCCATAAATAGTAGATAATTCTGTAATTGATTCATATTGTTTTATTTTTGTTTTAATTTCTGACAAACTCCCAGTTTTAATAATTTCATCTACTCTAGCAATAGTCTTTGGACCAATCCCCTTTATTTTTTCTAATTCATTGCCTGCACTAATTTTTTTACTATAATGACTAATGGCTTCAATAACTTTTTTAACAGTGGCTAATTTATAGTATATTTCTTTTGGGGTTTTTTCCATAGTTGTGTAGTTACTGTAAATAAATTTATAGTAATTAATAAATTCATCAACAATATATTTATTTTCAGAGTTTTTTACCTTAATATACGAAAAATCGTTATTTTTACTCATTAATATGTTTATATAATGGTTTTATATATTATTAGAAGTCATAGAAAATGATTATAATAATATATAAAAAATTGATTTAATTATTAAAAAATATGTATTACTAATAATAATTATTACTATGCAACACAGTCAACAGCCAGATATGGAATCATCAGATTATATACCTAAATTGGGTAAATGCGGTTTACGTAATATAGGTAATACGTGCTATATGAATTCAATATTACAATTGTTATTACATTGTAAGCCATTAGTATCATTTTTGGTAAAAAAAACAACACTCGAGAATGATAATGTGACCCAAAAACAACAAGCAGATTATGAGTATTATTTAGGACAAGGGTCAATTGAAAATGCAGCCAGAGATGAAAGAAAACGTTGTGGACTTGAACTCGATGAAGAAGTATCTATTAAAAAAATAGATATAGAAAAACACAAATCTTCAAGCATAACTGCAGAATTAGCAAAGATTGTAGACGCATTTATTAGTAAAGGAGCATCAGTTATAACGCCATCATCATTTAAACAAATGGTAGATAGTAAAATTTCTAATTTTAGGGGATTTTCACAACATGATGCTCATGAATATATAATTCATATACTCGATATGATTATTGAAGAAACTGGAATAGAGTCTGAACCTGTTATTAATAATGTTCCTTCTAGTATTCCGTCTTATATAAATCAACTTGAACATTTTAAAATAAAATTAAAGGAAAGTAATTTAATAGAAGAAAAGAAAAAAATAATAGAAATTTTTAATGAATATAAAAAAGCAAATAAATTAATTTTAACAAAATACAATGGATTAAAACATATGGTTGAACTGTATAAACAAAGATACAATCCATTCATTTATCAAATTCCAACTATTTTAGTTCATAGTGTAGAATGTACCGAGTGTAAAAATATAACATCCAGTTATGAAAATACTCCAGTACTCCAATTATATATGGCTGATTCGTTAGATAATTCGTTGGCTAGTTTAATTAAAACGGAAACAATTGAAAATTATAAATGCAGTATTTGCAATGATAATAGGACGATTAATAAAACATGTAAAATTTGGAGAACACCTGCTGTTTTATTCATTCAGTTAAAACGATTTGAAATTTTACCAAATGGTAGGATAAGAAAGAATAATAATGAAATAGATATACCTTTAACTATTGATTTAAATTCTTATTGTGATGAAACAATGGAAACTGAAAATAAAGTGAATTATATTTATAAATTAAAAGGTTTTTCCAATCATATGGGAAGTCTTAACGGAGGACATTACACAGCAGATTGTGTATGTATTGTAGATAATGAAACTTGGTATCATTTTGATGATTCTCGCGTATCAAGAAATACAAACAAAACGATTGATACATCAAATGCTTATATATTAATGTATGAATTAGCTTAATATTTAATCATCGATAGAAAAAAATTCACATACAATAATTAACATTTTATTTAAAATATAAAGATACGAACAAATTGTATGATTTGGAATATTATTATTTTTTTTAATAGTTTCATAAAAATACTCAATATCATAATTTTTGGGTAATTTTAGAACGATAAATTTATTATGAAATATATTTTGTCTATATATTTTTTTATTATTAACTTCTGTGGTTAAAATATTGCATTTAATTGTATGTTCATATAATTTTGAAAATATATCGATTACTAAAGTTTCTATTGGTACATCGCCTAAATTTAATCTTAAAGAATCCGTATCTTTATAACTATTACCACCCCAAGGCGGGTCTACAAATATGACATTAGGATTTATTTCAACTAAAAATTTATTATTAAAATTTATTGAAGAATCATTTATACATAATACATTTTTACATTCATATACATCAACATTATTTTTCAAACATTCATATCTATTTTTGTGTATTTCAACCGCATAAACTTTATTAAAAAATTTACTAAATGATAGTACATTTCCTCCAACTCCAGCAGTATAATCTATTATTTTTACTTTTTGTGGATTTAAATTATATTTTATTAAATGATGACATATAATTTTTGAAGTTAAATCTGCTATTTCGCGAATTGTTATAAAAGTCAATGATTCATCATCTATCATTAATTTTAAATAATTATTTGAATTTTTTAATAGGGGAAATATTCTTATAATTTTATTTGTTAATATAAATTGATTATCGTTAATTGAATCGTCCCATGGATTACAAATTTTTAAATTATTTTCCATATTATCATCTTTCATATTTTCAAATTCATCCACATTAATGTCAACTTTATCGTCAATTATATTAATATGTCCCATATTGTTATTTGATTCAAAAATTCCACTATTAGATAAATTATTATTGATATTGTTATTATTGATATTATTGATATTGTTCATAATTAATATTATTACTGATTAATATTTTATATATTTTCTTAATTAAAAAATATCAATATTTTTAACATATATTAAAAATATTGATAATTATCCTATATATATAGATAATAGTATATATTAGTATATAATGGAATCTATAACATTTCAAATTATTGAATGGGACCAGTATCACGATGGGCCTAATAATACAACTAAAACTCATAATAATAAGGGATGTAATATGTTAGACGAAAATTCTGATAATAGCAATAGCAACAGTTATAGTGTATCTGATAGTGATAGTGATGATAATTCGGATGATTTAGATAGAGAATTAGATAATAATGATGGAAAACCTAAATTTGAGGATTTAGAATATAAAATACGATTATATGGAAGGACTCCGGATGGAAAATCTATACATGTTCGTGTAGATAATTATACTCCATTTTTTTACGTAGAAATACCGAAAGAATGGACACAAATAAAAGCGATGACATTAATAAATTACATAAAAAGTAAAATTAATAAAGAATATGTTAATAAAGGTTTAAAAGGATTTGACATAGTAGAACGTAAAAAATTTTATGGATTTACCGGATATCAAAATTTTAAATTTATTAGATTAATATTTAAGAATATGATGTCGTATAAGGCATTTGAAAGATGGATTGAATATAATAAAATATTTTCACCAAGTATTTTTAAAATACCAACTAAATTACAATTATATGAATCCAACATCGAACCATTTATCAGATGTATGCACATTAGAAAACTTAATGCATGTGGATGGGTAAAAATCAATAAATATAAAAAATTGGATAAAATTACATTTTGTGATATTGATATATCTGTAGACTGGAAAGAATTGTATCCACATGAAAATAATACAATTCAAAAATTTGTGGTTGCATCTTTTGATTTGGAATGTATGAGTGAATCGGGTAATTTTCCGCAAGCAACAAATGAGAAAGATCCAATTATTCAAATCGGAACAGTTTTTTCATATTATGGAGAATCAGAACCATTTTATAAACATATGATTACATTGGGAGGTTGTGAAAAAATTTCTGCACTAAAAGATGTGGATATTGAATCATATAAGAGTGAGCGCAATGTATTATTGGCTTGGACAAGATTAATTCAAAAAATGAACCCCGATGTAATAACTGGTTACAATATTAATGGTTTTGATTTTGAATATATGTATTTGAGAGCAAAAAAAATAGAAGAAATGACAAAAATACCACTAGTAGATAGTTTCTTAAAATTATCAAAAATAATAGGTGAAACTTCTCAATATAAAATAAAAGAATTATCTTCTGCTGGATTGGGTGATAATTTATTGAAATATATAGTTATGGGTGGTCGTATCATTATTGATTTAATGAAAGTCGCTCAGCGTGATTTTAAATTAGATAGCTATAAATTAGATAATGTTGCTGCATCATTTATTAAAGAATCTATAAAATCACGTATAGTTGATAAAGATAAAAAAATCACAGTATTGGGAACAACAAGTACTTATGGTATAAAGGAAGAACAATATGTAAATATTATGTTTAATGATGGACTAACGGATAATAAACATGATGAAAAATATAAAATTTTAGAAATAAACGAAAAAGAAAAGAAAATCACTATAGACGGAATTATACCAGACGAACTTTTTGAAGCCCCAAATA
>JBDNHS010000469.1:0-2170 GCA_041688685.1 Kapaibacterium sp. (SeqCode) | reverse complement strand
TAGTATAAAAACTTATATATTATCTATTAAAATAAAATATATTATAAAATCTATGGTATTTCTTAATGCTATTTACATATAAAAATAATAGAAATATTCTTATTAAAATATATTTTACAACATATTTTAAATTAAGTAATCACAAGTGATTACAGAAATAAATAGTTTTTAATATATATTAAATATCTTGAATATTATTTAGTGAATATTATTTATATATCCTAATAAATTGTAAAAATAATTCAATTTACTTTATAAGTAATCACTTATGATTACTTATAAAGTAATAATATAATAATCAAGTATAAAACAGCATTAGTTGCATTTTTGAAGAATAATGGAAGGATGTATTGAATTGTATTCAAAAAAAAGTGAATAATAATATTCACTTTTTAATATTCTTAAACTTAAAACAAATCTTTGTTATCTTTATGCCAAGCCAAAGGTGGCATAATTGATTTTTTTAAGCCGTAAACTAATGTATAAACCCTATTGTATCTTTCAAAACAATAGCAACCAGGGAAACGTTGTATTATCCATCTATTTTTTGCTGTTTGGGGTCTTGGCATCAGTTAATTGTAATTTCAAAAAAATCATTTGGGTTAAAATTATCATTTATAAAATTAGAAATTAAATAATCTGCTAATAAAATGCAATCTTTGGAGTGATTATCCCATTTTAGTTGTTTTTTTTCATAATAAAAATTATTGAATAAATCAATACTAAGTTTCTTCAAATAGTTTTCAACTACTCTATGAATTTCGGTTTTTTGTTCAGTTATTTCTTTGTAATTGATTGATCTTTTGTCATTATTTATTTCAATATAGTGTAATTTTGTTTGTAATGAAATTATTGTATAAAGTTTATTTAGCAAGTTTTCTAATGAATTTATAAATTCTTCTATAATTAATTTGTCATTATTTTTTTTAAATTTTATATTTAATTTAATATCTTTAATAAGTTCATTTGAAAAAAATTTAAATTGAGAAGTAACTATTTCTTTAAAATCAATAGGTACTTTACCATTAGAATATATATCAATATTGTATTTATCAAAAATATTAAGTTGAACTTTTTCTAAATTAATTATATAAAACTTTGAATCCGGATCATCGATTGCTTTAATAATATTATTAATAGTCTTCTCAAAAGCCTCTTCAGTTGAATTAAAATTGTAAACATCTTTATTTACTTCAAAAATAAACTTAAAACTAAAAGGGCAAAATATTTCAAAGTCAGTAAGCTGAAGAGTATTTCGTTCAAATCCATTTATTATTTTATTGATTATCATATCTTCATTTACTTTAGTAAGACTAAAAAAACATCCACTAAGTATAGGTTTAGGTATGTTGCTCTTGTTTTCAACTCTTATCAAGTATTTAAAAGTTGGATTGAGTGGTTTATAATTAAGTATACCAGATTTTATTTGCAAACTAATGTTAGAATTAAAATTATTTTTTATTAATTGTGATATTTTAATTTTATATTTCACAAAGTAAGGTTTAATATATTTATCTAGAACTACAATAAATATTGTTACGAAAGCTAATATTATTTGTCCATAATTTTTTGCAAAATCTGGAAATTTGTTAAAAATATTTGGAATCAATATTTTTAATTTAGAAAAAAATATATCAAATTGTGATGTATTTTCTGTACTAAAAATTTCAAATAATTCAATATGATAATTATTAGTTATAGAAAATAATAAAATATTACTAATATTTAATAATATTAATATAAAACAAATAGTATTTATTACTTTAATTTCTTTATACACAAATGGTATTTTCATTCTTATTATTTATGTTGGTAACAATAACTTCCACCATTTACCATCCGTGCACATCTTTGCCCTTTTTTTGTGGTACCTAGACATTGTGCAGAAGTTGGTTTACTTTCAGTATTAGTTTTAGGCCTTTTTATATTTGTTTTATGTATATTTGTAGAATCTATTTTATCAATAGTATTTGAAAGCTTAGTTTTATTTTGTTCTTCAATTGAAGAACTACAACTTATAAATATTAATAAAATTATTATTGTTATAAATTTAATCATTTACTCTCCAATTCATTTTCAATTTCATCTTTAATATAATTCAAAAAATCATACCCAGTACTATATTCTATTGAGTTCACAGTAGTAACATACTTCTCCCATTTATCGCTTC
>JBDNHS010000468.1:0-2547 GCA_041688685.1 Kapaibacterium sp. (SeqCode) | reverse complement strand
GTATTGCTGCTATTCTTGGAGAATACAAAGTTTGTTATAGTATATCAAACGGAAGAATGTCTGAAGTAAAAAACAACGATTATGGAAAAAATTTATATTGGAGTGATTTAAATAATTCTAATAAAGATTATTATTTATATAATGAATCAATAAGAGGAAACAAAAAACAATATATTAGATCCATTTGTGATAATAGGAGCAAGTTTGTAAAAAAAACAAGTTCTTATAAACTAGGAAACAAAAATAGTATACAAATGAATACTTACTATGAAATTCTTCAGTTTAAAACATTACCTAAAAATAAATGGAGAGAAGCTATTAATGAGTTTAAATGGATGGCTGAGTATTTTATAAGTTCTTTTACTTTTGTAGATGATATTAAAATAGATCAAAATTGGTTAGATGATGTAAAAAGTACTAGAGAAGCTAGAACTAAAACAACTATTATTAACAAAACAAATAAATTAATTGGAGATATTAGTTGTAAATTAGCAGAACCTACGCTTAGATACGTCAGTGGAAAGCAATGTAAATTTGTACCGAGTAGACTTAATATTGAAACAATAGAAGAAAATATTAATACTTTTCATATTTACGCAGTCCATGATGAGTTTATGAAATTAGATGAGTTATTTCATATTGCTAAACACAACAATATTAAACTATTTACTGTTTCTCCTAGAGAAATTGAAGGTTTAAATGATTTAAATTTAGAAAATTTAGTATGTTATGATAAGTTTATGAAGGGAGATTCAGAAATGTTTAGTAACATAGCAACAGCTTATGAAATACATAAATTAATGAGTGATCATAATTATACATTTAATAATGTAGAAAAATTAAAATTAATTAATCCTACTTATTATAATAATGTTAAAGAACTAAAAACGCATAGAGGTAATTATTTACCAAGACATACTCATAATTTTTTAATTTCTTGTCAAAAAATAGAAATTACTGCTAAAAACAATTCATTAATGAGTCATGTTGTATGGAAAACACATAATAATGTTTTAAAAATATTAAACAAACATTATTATATAGAATCTTTAATATCTACAATAGTTTATAACAATTCTAAATTTATTGAAAAAATAATATGTGACATGATGGAATATTACAAATTAGAAGGAAGAATTCTTTCTAACAAAAACAATTAAAAACAATAATTTTAATAATTAAACAAATTAAAAAAATGAATAAATTTTTAAGTTTAGATTGGTTTAAAGAAAAAATAGACAGTTCAATAGAAAAAACTATAGAAAAAAAAATTAACAGTCTTATTGATGAAGAAACCCAAAATAGTGAAAAACCATTTGCTAATATAAAAATGGTAAACGAAACATTAACAATTGTGTTAAAAGATTTTTCTATTATAACAAAGCCAAATGCAACAGAAAATGATTTTGTTGTTGCATCTAATGCTTCAAGTATCGAAGAATTATACAGAATAGTTAGTGATAAAAAAATCGTTGAAGAAGTTAATATTCAAAAAGAAGAAGTATTAAAAGAAAAAGCACTTCAACAAGGATTTAATCTTCTTTTAAAAAGCGATGAATTTACAATAGAAGGCACGTCAGTCTATTTTAAAGACATTTCTAGGTCTCTTCCACAGTTATTGGTAGAAGAATTAATTGTTGAAATTAATAAAGCTAATAGCTTAAATATTCCTTTAGTAGATCACGTTCCTTATCAATCATTAAAAAGATTTTTTATGTGGTGTGCTCTTAATCCAAGAGTTGAAGTAGCTGATCAATTATACAAATTTTTAAAAGATAATAGTTTTCGTATTACTAAACAAGGATTTTTTGTAGCATTACGTAATGTTGTAACAATAGAAGGAGGTTCAGATTTTGTACACTTTATTTCTAATGCTTATAACAAAACAAAAGCTGTTTGGAAAGTTGATCCAAAAAATTATTTTGTTTGTCTTAAAGACGGAAAATATGACTTTTTTAAAAACAAAGATATGTATGAAAAAAAAGAAGTTATCAGCACTAGTTGTTTAACTTGTGATGGAAGCGGATATTTTTATAATTGGGATGATGAAGAAGTTAATTGTGAAGAATGTTATGGAACAGGAGAAGTTAAAGAATACAAAATTGAAACTGTTACTAAAGTTGATCACGGTAAAATAATAGGAAATTTAGAAGAATTATATTTAGATCTTCCTAATAAAGAAGAAAATAGATTTACTGATGATTGGACTAAAACATTTGATATTCGTATTGGTAAGACAGTTTCAATGCCACAAGAAGAATGTAATTGGAGTACACAAGATTGTGCTACTGCAGGATTACATTTTACAGCAGATCAAATAAACTATGTTGGTTGTGGAGATCAATCTGTTCTTGTGCTTATTAATCCTATGAAAGTTGTAGGTATTGGCTCAACTAAAGGAAGATGTTATGAATATTTGCCTATAATGACTGTTTCTAGAAACGAAGCAACTAGCATTTTACATGATATTAGTTTTGATACTATTGAGCTTGATGAATCTTATGCTATTAAAGAATTAAAAAAACTAGAAGAAAAAGCAAAAGAAGG
>JBDNHS010000467.1:0-5341 GCA_041688685.1 Kapaibacterium sp. (SeqCode) | reverse complement strand
TTTGTAAATAAAGAAAATAGAATTGATTCTCAGGCAGTTGAATTTGCACAAAAGTATATATTACCTCAAACAGTAAATTTAAATGATTTAAAAGGAATGTTGCATTGTCATTCTACTTGGAGTGATGGTAGAAATTCGTTAAGAGAGATGGCACTTGCTACAAAAAAATTAGGGTATGAGTATTTTGGAATTTGCGACCATTCAAAAACTGCAAGTTATGCTAATGGATTATCAATAGAAAGAGTTTTGGAACAACACTATGAAATAGATAAATTAAACTCTGAAAATTTAGGAATTAGAATAATTAAAGGTATTGAATCGGATATTTTGCCTGATGGTTCATTAGACTATCCAGATGAGATTTTAGAAAAATTTGATTTTGTAGTTGCTTCTGTTCATTCAAGTTTTAATATGGAGTTAAATGAAATGACTGAAAGAGTGAATAAAGCAATTTCAAATAAATATACAACAATTTTAGGGCACCCTACTGGACGACTAATTTTAAAAAGAGAAGCTTATAAAATCGATTTAGATGAAATAATTAGAACTTCAGCAGAATTAGGTAAAGTTATTGAAATAAATTCAAATCCATACAGATTAGACTTTGATTATAATTGGTCAAGAATTGCTAAAGCAAAAGGAGTAAAACTTGCTATTAATCCTGATGCTCATAATATCAATGGGTTAAAACACAATCAATATGGTGTTTTATCTGCCAAAAAAGCTTGGTTAACTAAATCTGATGTTATAAATACTTTAAGTTGTAACGAATTTCTAAATTTTTCTAAAATATTAAGAAATAAATAAAATTCGTTATGTTGAATAACTTTAGATTGTTTATATCGTACAACACAAATTAAAAAACAAATTATTAAAAAGTTAAATTAAAAAATGAAATCTAAAAACAATTTTATTATCATTAATATTTACATTTTTATTTTTATGATATTATCATCTTGCCAAAGTAATTTGCAAGAAAACAAAGAAAATAGTAATGAAAATAATATCTCAAATAATAAAAACAATGATATAGCAATTCTTAAAAATGGCAAAATCAAGACTATACTATTGGCGAATGTTAATATTGATGAAAATCTAAAAGGCGATAATGGACTTAATGTAAATAAAGTAGAAGCAGGGTTTCAGCTTGCTCTTGACTTAACTTCTAATTATAGTAATATAGACTATAAAATAAAAGATTCTATAATTAAAAGTTCAAACAAATTAACTGTTAAGGAATTATCAGAAAAAGTAAATGCAGATTTTTCTGCTTTTATGAAAATCAAGAAGTTAGAAAATATGATTAGAGTTGATTTGGACTTAATTGACTCAAAAAATGAAAAGTTGTCCGGTTATGGGTATTCATTAATTCAATTTAGATTAAGAGAAAATCAACAACAAATTTATGATACCGCAATTTTAAAAGCTTTACAACGGGCTTTGGCTTCAATATTAGATAGTAATTTATATGCAAAAGCAGGTGGAAGTTTTGAAGTCTACCCAGCACCGATTATTGTTATTGGTGGAATTGAATTTTTGGATAAAGATGAAAACAATGAAGTAGAAAAAAATGATAATACTAATATTATAAATTCAAATAATTCTAAGAAATGGAAACTTTATAAAAATAAAGAAATTAATTCGTTTGATGCAGTTGAAACAATATTTGAAACTATTTATAGTAAAAATAAAAAATTTGAAGTTTATGATATTGCAAGTAGAGATTCTATGTTTGCTATCTTCGGAATTTATGGGATTGATAATAATCATTTCCCTACTACAAATGAAATATTAATTTTGAATAAAATGAAAGTTGATAATTACATTTTTGGTAGTTTGGTCAAAGAAAATAATATAGTTAATCTTAGTTTAGTTCTTAGTCAAATTAAAGATAACAACTTATCTGTAATAAAGAAAGTAGAGACAAAAATAGAAAATGATGATATTTCAAATTTAAGAGAACAAATTAGAAAATTAACAATTGAACTTTTAGAATAATTCTAAGTTTAATTATTTATAAAATGATAAAATTAATTAACAAATTGTTACCACAAAGTTTTACTGATAATTTAAAAATAAATAAATTACCAGTACTTTTTGCTGCTTTATTAATAGTTTTAATTAGATTGTTTTCTGATACTTTTTATTTTTTATATAATAATGATCATAACTTAACTTATTTAATTTGGCAAATACTAAGCAGTTGTCTAATAATACTTTTTGCTTTTGTGTATTTTATTCCAAATAATTATTTAGATGAAAATGAATTAAGTGAAAATAATAATGAATATTTCGAAAATATATATATTTTGATTTTCTTGAATTTATTTATTGTTTTAATAAGTATTTTCAATACAAACTTTATCTTTAAGACATCTAAAATGCAAAACTTTGTTACTTTGCTTTTTGTTGATTTTACCTCACCTATTATACTTATTTCAATTTTATTAAATACTATTTTTATTTGGAAATGGTTAAATACTTTCAAGCATTCGAAAACCAATCAACTTTTTATAGTTTTGTTGTTTTCTGTCATTTATCTTTTTATTAGTTATTTTATTATATTTATTAAAAATTTGGGACTATTTGATAAATTATTTAACAATAAATTATTGTCAATTTTTGATTACTACAATTATATAAGTATAAATTATTTAGAGACTTTCTTTTATATTGTTATTGGTGTTACTGTTTATCTATTAAACGAGAGAAATAATTGGATTCAAAAGTTAAATAAAGTCAAAAAATACAAATTACTATTTTACTGTTTTATCATCTCAACTTTAAACTTAATCATATTTAATCAGACAAAAGACCCTAATGGAATTTTGATGTTAATATTGTATAATTATTTTCCATTTTCAATCAAACTTATAAGTTTAATTTCATTTATATCATTTATATATTTTTTTAAAATAATAATAAATACATTAATTTCTCTACCTAATACTGATTATTTAATACAGCTAAATAATCGATTAGAAAAGTTAGCAGAAATTAATAAAATTATACTAAATTCTAAAAACTTAGAGGAATTATTTTCAAAAATAAATGAATTTTCACTATCTGTTAGTAATGGATATATTTCTTGGATTGAAATTAATAATAATACACTTAACTTATCTTTCAAAGATATCAACTCAATAAATAAATTGAATAATTTTAATATTGAGAATAATAATTTTGGGAATAATAATGTTAGTTTGAATGAACAAAATAATGATTTAATTAACTATGTAGCAAAATTTAATATCAATTATGAACAAATTACTTACATTAAAAACAATTCAAATTTAGATGATACTATAAAACTAATTTCCGAACCTATTTTAATTCATAATTTCAAAAAATATAAAGAACTAAAAATAATTCAGAATATAATAAATTGTAAAGCTTTGACCGCTATCCCGCTTTTTCATAAACAATGAAGATTTGGTAATTTAATCATATTACATCTGAATGAATATCCTTTGATTAAAGAAGATATAAAGATATTGTCTTCATTTGCTGATAACATTTCAATCGCAATTGAACAAAATATTCTATTGCAGAAATCAATTGAAACAGAAAGATATAAAAATGAGTTAGCATTGGCTCAAAAAATGCAAAAAAAATTATTACCTCAATTTAACCCAGATATTAAGGGTTATGTTATTGAGTCATTTAGTTTGCCTGCACAAGAAGTTGGTGGAGACTTTTATGATTTTTATACTCTCAAAAATAAAAATAAATGTGTTATTTTATGCGATGTTTCTGGTAAAGGAATCACAGCAGCTTTTGTAACAGCTCAACTAAAAGGTATTGCAATCGCATCAGCTCCTATTTCAAATGACATTAAAGAATTTATAATTAACATAAATAATTCATTTTATTCGTCGTTAGATAAAAAGACTTTTATAACAATTACTGCAATAGAATTTTTAGATTCTAATACAATCAATATAATAAGAGCTGGACATACTCCTTTGGTATTATTAAGAAATAAAAATTCATCAACTCAAACTGAAAATTTTGAGATTGAAGAATTAATACCCAAAGGATTTGGCATAGGTATTGTTAATTATGAAAAGTTTGATGACTATTTAGAAATAAATCAAATAAAATTATATTCTAATGAATCTATTGTTTTATATACTGATGGATTAAATGAATTTAGAGATTTGAATAATAATGAATTTGGTTTCCAAAATACTAACAATCTATTAAAAAATTACAAAATTTATTCGAATTCAGGTTTTGAAAAAATAAAAGATGAAGAAAATCAATTAGATATAACAGTAAAGCAGAATTTTAAAGATTATTTGATTGAAACAATGAATATTAATGAAGGATTTGAATTATTTGATGATTTATCGGTAGTTTACATTACAAAAGTATAAAGTTATTATATAATATTTCCAAACACAAATTAACTTAAATGAAACAAAACATTTTTAATACAACATTAATAGAAAAAAATGATATATCAATCATTTATATAAATGGATTTTTAGATGCTCATTCTGCACCAAATTTAGAGAATGAAATTCAAAATCTATTAAATCAAAATAAATTTAAATTGATTATAGATTTTAGTAATTTGGAATATATAAGTAGTGCAGGACTCGGAGTATTTATGACTTTTATTGAATTAATAAGAGAAAATAAAGGTGATATGAAGTTCGTAAATATGAAAGCAAAGGTTAGAACTGTTTTTGATTTATTAGGATTTCATATTTTATTTGAAATTTATGATAATCTAGAAACGACAATAGAAAATTTTAAAAAGTAATATAAAATGAAAAAATGTTTTTTGACACAAAAATAGTTAATATTTAATTTAATAAAGAGAAAATAATAGTTTTAATTGGAAAATTTAATCAAAAATATAAAACATAAATTTAATTTAACAGACTACTCTATTCTTCATGATATAAGAAATTATATAGAAGAGCAAATTGAAATTGTAAAATTAGATGAAATTGAAAGTCAAAAGATTGTTTTGGCTATTGATGAGATATGTACAAATCTAATTAAACATGCTCTAAATAATTTGGAAACAACTAACGATAATTCATCTATCAACTTTAGTCAAGAAATTGAAAATAAAAATTTAATTGAAATAAAAATAGAAATTTATGACAATAAAATAATATTTAGTATAAAAGATAACACTAAGGCATTTAATTTACTAAATTTACCAATTACGGATATGAATAATTATTTCAAATTATTTAAAAGTGGTGGATTAGGTGTGCAAATTGTGAAACTTGTTATGGATAAAATTGAGTATTTACCAGCTAATTCTAATAATCAATACAATGAATTACTTCTTTATAAAAATTTAAATTATTCAAAATAA
>JBDNHS010000466.1:0-3628 GCA_041688685.1 Kapaibacterium sp. (SeqCode) | reverse complement strand
TGTACTTAATAATTATTTTAAAATATCAAGTCATCAATATAATATATCAATGATTGATTTATTTGATTATAATATATCCGTTAAAAAAGTGGCATTTTCAGGAACAGTAAATTTTTATTTATTGAATGATATTTGTAATCAGGTAATTAAAAATAAGGCATTTTTTATAAATAAATTTCCTAAATTTTATAATAATCTTTTTTCAGAAATTATTCCAGACAACAAATCTAAAGGTTCAATATATTCTTCGATATATGGACTAACAACTCGCATTTCGACTATTACTGCTTATTCTGGTACAGTAACTTATGAAAAAGTAGAAAATACTTTTATTCAATTTATATTGAATTCGGAAAATTTAATTAATTATGATGCTATTATCGATGCAGGTGGATTAATCATAAGACAATCATCATATGAAATAGTGGCAAAAATTTATAAAGAATTAACAGATAATTCAATAAATAAAACGATATTATTTATAAATGATAAAGATGAAAGAATGATATATTATAGTCCGGATAATATACAAAAATATAATAATGAAAAAATTAATAATCTTTTAATTTATTATGACCATAAACATACAGTAGGAATTGATTTTAAACAACCAGCTAAAATACATGGACTAGTTTCTGTATCGGTTAGCAACACATTAACTCAAATTGCTCAGGGAATATTTAGATTAAGAAATATTAATTTAGGACATAGTGTAGATTTTTATGCAGATGACAGAATATTTGGAGATTTACTTTATAATATTGAAATGACTGACATATCAGTGGATTACTTGAAAATATCTGATACAAGTATGGAATTTATAACTGAATTATTGGATAATTTAATTAAAAACGAAGAACGATATAAATCTGGTACTAAATCCAATTTACAAATTCAATTTTTAGAATTTTTAAATAGACATTTAAATAAAAATAAGGATTCGTATAAAGAACTCATTTATTATGATTTGATACAATATAATAATAAATTTATATCGATGGAAGAATTTATTAGTAAGTTAATAATTAAAAATATAATGGAAGTTAATAAAAAATATGGAATAAAGTTAAATAATATTAGTTATTCATATCCGATCGATAAAATTAGTACAAATATACAATTAAATAAAGAAATTACAGTTAATATCAATATCAATACAAATATTAATACAAGAAAAACTACAAGATATAAATCCGGTATTAATTTTAAAAATATAATTTTATCAGAATCCAACATTTTATTTGATAATATTAATAATAATTCAAATTGTTTCAACCTAGAAGAGAGTGTAGAGTGTTATCAATTAATTGGTATAAAAGACTGGTTTTTATACTTTTCACCAATAACTTATCGAGTATTAAAAATTAATCAAGTATTGAGTAGCTTTTATTGTTTGTATGATAAGTTATTTCCAGACAGAATTACAATAATTGACAATGATGAATATTATAATATTATAAATTGTGATGAAAGAAATTATACAGATAAATATTATAATATAGTAATTTTTAATAAATATGGAAACATTGTTTTGAACATTGGAAATATAAAGTGTCTAATTCCTAATACATTAAGAATACTTTTATTTGATATTAAATTTTCGACAATTAACAAATTTTATTATTTGACACAGCTAACTAAAGGTATTCGCAATGATGTATATCGCATTTTACTTGAAAAATTAAATTTAAATTATGATTATACGATACTAGATGACCAAAATCCAACGGAATTTATTAATATGGATTATAATGATATTAATTGTTGGGAAAAAGTATTCTTATTAAGTAAATTATCAGAAAGTCAACAAAAATTATTTTATGATAAAATAATAAGTGAGTATATTCTTAAATATCACACATATACCAAAAAAAAAATTAAACATATACCAGATAAGATTATACTGGATAAAATAGATGAATCTGTTAGTTTAGAAGGTGAGTTTATTCCAGTTATTAAAATAATTCCAGTAATTGATTCTCCGGAAAGATTCAGACCAGTTGATAAATTATTATCTGATTCAAAATATATTATTTTATATGATAATGATGACTTTAGATTAAATAATCCTGCAATATTTAAGGCATATCCCAATAATATTATAATACGTAGAAATGGATTAAATTTAAAAAGGTGTAAAATAAAACAAATGATACTTAATATTATTTCGTTTAATGGTCATAATAATATCAAATTAACAGATTTTACTCAAAATTCATTAACATTTAAATCAAGGGGTAAACAAAATCAATTTATCATTTATTTAAATTCCGAATATTATAAAAATAAATATTTAAAATATAAAAATAAATATTTAGAATTAAAAAATAAAATGAAATAATTAACAGCTTGTATCAGTATATTCTTTGTCAAACCTCAATTTTTTTAAATTTGAATACTTTACAACATTCCATATTTGATATAATGTAATTATATTTTTATTTATTTGTTTTAGAAAATTTTCTGTATTAGTTGAAATTAATAATTTATAAAATATTTCTAATTTTGGTAATATTCTTTTTATTAATTTATCATTGCATAATATATTTTTGTAAGTATTTGCAATATCTTTATTTTCACATCTGTCTATACGATCACAAGTATTTTTTATCAATAATTCAATATTTGAAAATGAATTAATTTCTGATTTATACAATGTATTATAATCATTCAACATTTTTACAATAAAAATAATAATATCTAAATCATTGCTTCCAATAAAACCATATATTTTACTAATTTTCATTTTATTTATTTTTAATAAATTTATAATATCTTGTTCGTAATTAATAAACTTATCCAATAATAAATATGAATCCTTTATTGTTGTAATATTTGATTTTAATAATAATAATATTTGATTTTTAATAATTGTATTGTATGTTGGTGGATATATTTTTTTAATAGTTGGCGTATTATCATAATAAGTTTTTCCTGAAATATAGTTATATGTACAAATAATGTATCCTATATTAAATGTACCTATTATTTTTAATGCTTGGTTGTTATTTATTAATATACTATAAACATAACTAGCTTTTATTAAACCATCTTTTGTGTTTTCTTCTTTATTAAATACATCTATCCAAGAATCTGCATTAATTATCCAATAATCAAATGATTCTCGGTAGCAAATATTTGTATATTTAGATTTTTTATATAAATTTATATTAGGAATATATATATTGTCTGTAATATGCCAAAATATATTTCTATTTATTGACCAATAATTTACATTTTTTCTAAAACCATTAATAATTTCAGTTGTGGGTAAATTAGGTAATTGAATAGTTGGTTTATCATCGTATGGAAGTTTTTTAATTGAAGGTACTAGTGGATATTTTTCAGAATCAACTCCATATTTATTATCAATTTCAGAATATGAAGATAATGGCAATGGGCCAGCATAAATATTTTTCTCTGTTGCTATTTTATCTATATTAGATGATCTTGGTTCATAGACTAAATCTACTATATTTTCATTATTAAATTTAGTAAAATCAATTAATAAATCAATATTAAAATTTGTTTTTTGATAAAGGAAATATTCTATATTCGAAACTCCTTGTATACTCGTGTATTGTTCTTGTTCCTGTTCTTGTTCCTGTTCCTGTTCCTGTTCCTGTTC
>JBDNHS010000059.1:0-1239 GCA_041688685.1 Kapaibacterium sp. (SeqCode) | reverse complement strand
TTTCCAAGTCCATTGTGTCTCTAAAGTCACTATAATCATAAAGAGAGTATAAATCAGAGCCTCCATCTTCTTTTTTATTGACAAACCAAATTTGGTCTTTTCTGAATTTATTTAAATCCATTAGATTAGTGTTATGTGTGGAAAAAATTAATTGTGCTTTTGAACTTGCATTGAATATTTCAATAATGTAATCAACTATTTTAGGATGCAAACTATCCTCAATTTCGTCCACAATTAAGGTTTTATTATTTTTCACAATATCTATTATTATATCAATTTCAATATTTACATCTAGGCTTTTTTCAGTATAGGCTTTTGTAATTCTTTTACAGACTTCAAATAAAGGTATTGTTTCTAGTTTGGTTTCTGCTTTGGATTCTGCTTTTAAAGGTTCTATTTTAAAAGGTTCTATTTTAAAAGGTTCTACTTTAAAAGGTTCTACTTTGGATTCTACTTTTACAGGTTTAACTAATTCATCCTTAAGTTTATTGATGTCAGAACTCCATTTATTAACTGTATTTATAATATTTATATCTTTGGATCCTTTATTATGTAATTCATCAATTCTTTCTATCCAATTGTTATTATTAATATTAAAAATTTTAAAACCATTTCGTGTAAGGTTGTTTGTATCAGAACAACATATCCAACCAACATTATTGCAATTATAACATCCAAATATATCGTAATTTCCTTTTAAACATGAAGCTGTTAATATGTCTCTATTATCCCAAGTTCTTTTGGTATCAATACAGTTAAAGCAGGTTATATTATCAGCTACTATCCGAACAAGTCTACCTTTTTTTTTTTGAAAGTCATTATAACTATTTTCCAATGTTTTGATTTCATTATATATTTCGTTTTTCATTTATATATATATATTTATAAATATACAATAAATATAACCAATACACTCGCTAAATTTTTTATGTATCACTGACTAATAATTGATAGTCCATGGTACAAGTCAATAAATAATCATGATAAAAAAAATTGATATTTGATTTATATATATAAATAGACTAAATATAATTTATAATTTACAAGATGATAGACCAATATTATAATGCGGATAAAACAATATTAGTTCTACCATTCTACTTTAATGAAAATTTAGATGATGTGAATTTTCCCGATTCATTATGATCAATTACTTTTGGAGGATTATTTAATCAAAACATCCAAAATATAAAGTTTCCAGATTCATTTATTAAAATTAAATTTAGTAATAACTGTGGA
>JBDNHS010000465.1:0-3922 GCA_041688685.1 Kapaibacterium sp. (SeqCode) | reverse complement strand
GAGAGTATTTATATTGTGCTGATAATGGAAAATATGTTTATAAATATGATACGAAAACAGATAAGTTAATTGATTCTATCGAAATTAGTATTGACCAAAAAATAAATCCATTTGTTTGGACATTAGGGCTGAGTGATAAATATCTTTTTGTATTTTTTGGTTTTACTGAAAATAGTAAAATAAAAAGTAGATTTAATATAATCAATCTTGAGACTAAAGAAATTGTAAAAAATATTCCAATAGATGATATTACGAATATAGAAGTTGTTGAAAATAAAAATATTGTAGCATTTAGTACAGCTCTAAATACTTTCTATAATAAAGCTTATATACATATTTATGATTTAGAAAAACTTACTCTAATCCACACTTTTGACCAACATACAGGCTCTATCACTGACCTATCATTCTCGCCAGATGGCACTATGCTTGCGTCGTGTGATGATTATAGCAATGTAAAAATATGGAATATAGAAAAAAAGGAAATGTTAATTGGATATAAAAGAAATGTAAGAAATACTTTTAGTTTAGTCTTAATAAATAACAACTTAATAACTTTTGGAGGTGGTGATTTTGAAAAATTTAATATTACTACTACAAATTTAGAAAATACAAATACATTAACAACTTACAACCTAACTTATCCTTTGGATTTTGAATATAATAAAAATATTTCTGCAGTAATTACAGATTTTACTGGTGTTATTTGTCTAAAAGCAGATAGACTGACATCTGTCTCATCGGATTTTACTAAAGATTTGATTTATCCTAATCCAGCTACTAATCTATTGACTGTACCCAAAACATTCTTTGGTGATAGTTTTGTTGCTATGAGTATCACGGATTTGACTGGAAAACTAGTCTATACTTTTGACAATAATCAACAAATTGACGACTTAATTATTGACATTTCAGCATATAATACTGGTTCTTATTACCTAAATTTCAATTACAAATCTCGTTCACAATCTTCAAGATTTATTAAGGAATAAGGAGTTTCTTTTATCAAGATTTAAGATGAGGAAGACGACCCGCCGGTCGTCTCTACAGTTAGAAAAACACCAACAGATAAAGGATGAGGAAGACGACCTGCCGGTCGTCTCTACAATTAGAAAAACAACGACAAATTGTATGATATTTCATTTATTTTTAAAATTTCCCTTCTCCCTATAGTTGATTTTCCTACTCTTTTATCAAAGTTTAGACAAAAAATAACTTATTAGCTTTATTTACCAAGTAATATTTGAAACAAAGAAGATATAATTTCGTAGTGAATTTACTGGAGTATTTATCGTGTTGGAGTAATTATCTTGTGATTAGTGCTAATTAATAAAATATTATTAACCAAAAAAAAACATTGAATAAGAAAATTTACTAATTTTGTAGATGACCTAAATAGATATTAATTAAAATAAAGATATTATAAATAATGAATGAAATTAAAAATATTATTGGTAGCGTAGGACTCTGTTCTATGGTGCTTTTTGGAAGTATTATTATGAAAAATGATTTGAGTGCTCAATATGGTATTGAAAAACCAATTGACCAAAAAAATATGGATAAATCCATTAAACCTGGTGCAGATTTCTTTTTGTACGGTAATGGTACTTGGATGAAAAATAATCCAATTCCATCTGATAAATCACGTTTTGGTGCTTTTGAGGTATTGGACAAAATTAACTCAGAAAGAATTAAAGAAGTTTGCGAAACAGCAGCTGAAAATACTAAAGCTGAAAAAGGTAGTAATTTGCAAAAAGTTGGTGATTTCTTCTATTCTGGTATGGATGAGAAAAATATAGAAGCATTGGGTACAAAGCCATTGGATGGATTTTTCAATAAAATCAATGCTATAAATGACCTAAAAACAATGCAAGAATATGTTGAGTTTATGCACTCAAATGGAGATAATGTTTTATTTACTACAGGTGCCGAACCAGATATGAAAAATAGCCAAATGAATATTGGTAGTTTGTATCAAACTGGTCTTGGTATGTCGGACAAAGATTATTACTTCCCCAAAAATGCCAAAGATAAAGAAAGAATTGCTAAATATACGGAATATGTAACAAAAATATTCACTTTGATTGGCGATAAAAATCCTAAAGAATCTGCTAAAACTTTAATCAAATTTGAAACTTCACTTGCAAAAATATCAATGTCAAGACTTGATATGAGAGACCCACTTAAATTATATAATAAAACTGACATTGCTGGAGTGAAAAAAACTGTGCCTAATTGGGATTGGGAAAAATACTTCAAAACTATTGGTGTGAAACAAACTACAGAAATTAATATCGGTACAAAGGCTTATTTTGTGGGATTGAATAAATTATTAAAATCAGAAAAAATTGAAACTTTTAAATTATATTTCAAATATTTCATAGCAAATGACTTGGCGAATTATTTAAATAATGATTTTGTGAATGCAAAATTTGACTTCCAAGGCAAATACATGTCTGGAAAAGCAGAATTAGAGCCAAGATGGAAAAGAATAGTTGGTGCAACTAATGGTGTTTTGGGAGAAGCTTTGGGACAAGTTTATGTAGAAAGATACTTCCCTGTTGCTGCTAAAACTAAAATGGAAGCTTTGGTTAATAATCTAAAAGAAGCACTAAAAGTTAGCATTAATGAACTTGATTGGATGGAAGCAAAAACTAAAGTAAATGCACAAGCAAAACTTTCAACAATTATGGTGAAAATTGGATATCCAAACAAATGGAAAGATTATTCTAAATTAACAATAGAAAGAGATGATTTGGTGGGTAATTTGATGGCTGCATCAAAATTTATTTTTGATGACCAAATATCACGTGTAGGCAAAAAAGTTGACAGAGAAGAATGGCACATGACTCCACAAACTGTGAACGCTTACTATAATCCTCTAAATAATGAAATAGTATTTCCGGCGGCAATTCTTCAGCCACCTTTCTTTTATTTAGATGGCGATGATGCAGTAAATTATGGTGCAATTGGAGCAGTGATTGGTCACGAAATTACTCACGGATTTGATGATGAAGGAAGAAAGTTTGACAAAGATGGGAATTTGACAGATTGGTGGACAGAAACTGACATCAAAAATTATGAAGTTAAAACTCAAAAAATCGTTGAACAGTATAATGTTTTTGATGCAATGGAAGGAAGTAAAGTTAATGGTAAACTTACTTTGGGAGAGAATATCGCTGACTTAGGTGGTGTTACAATTGCATATAGTGCAATGAAAATGGCTAATAAAGGTAAAGAGCCAGCACCAATCGAAACATTAACGCAAGACCAAAGATTTTTCTTGTCTTATGCTGGCGTTTGGCGTCAAAATATCAAAAAAGAAGAATTGGTTAGACGACTTGTAGAAGATGTGCATTCACCAGGTAACGCAAGGGTAAATGTTGTTGTTTCTAATATGCCACAATTCTATAAAGCATTCGATATCAAGCAAGGTGATAAACTTTGGAGAGATGAGAAATCTCGTGCCAAAGTATGGTAAAAGAAGTTCAGAAATAAAAGTATTATGATTCAGAATTATTTTAGGTTTTGAACAAAGAGTCAAGACCTATTGGTTCCCTAAAAACAAACATATTTGCTTTCGAGAGCTAAATGCAACGGCGTTTAACATATATTTACAAAAATTATTTACTAAGAGTAAAATGGATAAAGATTTAAAAGATTCTTTATATCTTATCAATAATGGTTTTGCATTTTTTGTTACTACTTTATTATTTGCATTTGCAGGACAGAAGTTAGATGAGTTGTGGGGTACTAAATACTTTTTTTTAATTCTGGGATTTCTGGGCTTGGGTCTAAGTCTTTATTTGTTCTTTGTTTTAATACCAAAAAGGAAAGATGACAAAAATAAAGAAGAGAGGAAGAAAGAAGAGGAAAAGATAGAGTCAGAAAAAAAGACAGAGATAAATTAAAAAATGGAATG
>JBDNHS010000464.1:0-9065 GCA_041688685.1 Kapaibacterium sp. (SeqCode) | reverse complement strand
TGGAATTACTGTATTATAATCAAACCAAAAATCAAAAATATCCCCAACCAAAAATATCTCTTGTGCATCAATAGAGATTTTTTTTAATAGGTCTAAAAAAACATCTTCTCTTAATTTATCTTCTTCTCTTTTAAGAAATCCAAGATGTAAATCTGAAATAAAATAATACATTGTTTTTTTTAGTTTTAAATAAAATGAAACATTTATTGATATTTAAAGTATTATCTATGTGTAATTTAAGTAATAATTATTAAAATTTAATAAATCGCATTAATACTTATTTTCCATAATATAATTAACAAAATTATAAAATAAATTTATTTAATTTGAATAATTTATATAGATTTGTGTAAAACTTAATATTAATCTATATAATTTATTAATAATTTTATTTTAAAAAGAACGTTTACAAACAAAATTATTAATTTGAGAGCAAAAATGTTGTTAAAATCTTTATCTTTTTCCAAGTTTACAAAAGTAATTCTTTTACTTTTAGTTTTTATATCTTATAACACTTATTCAATTACTACTGAAAAAATGATGCAAGTGGGAGAGTATTTGGAGTATGAGGTTTCATTCCTTGGAGTAAATTTAGGTGTTATCAAAACATATATTGAGGCATCAACTGAACTTAATGGTATGCCAGTTTATAAAACAAAAGCAGTAATGAAATCTAATAAGGGTGTTCCATTTTTAGATTTAGATGCTTCTTTTGAAAGTTGGATGGATAAAAGTCTAGGTTTTAGTCATAAATTCACCTCTCATGTTAAGAAAGATGAAAAAGTATGGGACTTTCAGCAATTGGAATTTAATTATCCTCAAAAATACTATGATTTTACAAAATGGACTAATAACAAACAAGTTGACAAAAAAAGAATAAATACAAATAAGAAGTGGAATGACGGCTCTTCATTATTCTTTTTATCAAGAAAATTTATAGATATCAAAAAATCAATAAAAGTACCAACAATTATAGATGCTGATACTGCTTTGACAACTTTAAATTATTACTACAAAAGAGAAAACATTGAAATTGATGCAGTAAAGTATCCAATTAAAACAATATATTTTGATGGGAAAGCTGATTGGGAAGGTGTTTATGGACTTAAAGGCACTTTTGAAGGTTGGTTTAGTGATGATGAAGCAAGTGTTCCAATTTTAGCTAAAATGAATGTATATGTTGGCAAAGTAAATATTAAACTGATTAACTGGAAAAGAGAAGGGTGGCAACCACCAAAAGCTAACTAAACTTAGTTAACATTCAAAATTTACTATGGAATAAAGCATATTATTTTATTTATAATACGAAGTTCTATTAGTAAAAGTATTTCAAATATTTTAAATAGAGCAAATTATTAAAGATTTGTTCTGTTTTAATTTTAATCTAAAACAATTGGAAAATAATTCTAAATTAAATTTTTTTGATTTTATCAAACAATCTTTAAAATTTTTAAAACCTTTTAAGTTTTTATTTATTTTAACTATTTTACTTAATACCATTTTTTCTATTTTGAGTGCATTGTCTATAGCACTTATAAAACCTATTATTTCATATATTTTCGATTTAAATAATAAAAACCAGTCAAATTCTGATTATCAAAATTCTGTTTCAAATAATTTAAATACAGATTTACTTTCAAATCTCAAAGATAAATTTTATAAATTTATCAACGACTTAGTTTATAATCAAGATATTGAAACTACTTTATACAATTTAGCATATTTGATAGTTGGTGTTTTTGTTGCCAAAAATATTGTTAAATATATTAGTTCATTCACTAATGTGAAGTTAGAAGAGGGCATAATTAAATATATTAGAGATAAGTTGTTTAATAAACTTGTTTCCCTTCCAATGGAATTTTATAATAAGTCTAAACAAGGTCATATTTTATCTGTTATTAATAATGATGTTGGTATTTTAAATTCAACGACTATTTCAGTTATAACAAATATACTTAGAGACCTCATACAAATAATTATATTTTTATTTCTTCTTATTTCAATTTCACCATATTTAACTTTAATTGCATCTAGTACGAGTATTGTAAGTTTAATAATAATGAAATATTCTGTATCATTATTAAGAAAATATTCAAGTAGAATGCAAAAAGCAATGTCTGATTTTACTACAATTCTTCAAGAAACTATATCGGGTATTAGAGTAATCAAAGCATTCACCTCTGAGAAAATTATTTTGAATAAATTTGAAGACCAAACTAAATCTTATGTAAAATCTGCCATTAAATTAAATAAAATCAATGCATTAGTGCCAGCAGTTAATGAAATAATGGCTATTAGTGCATTATCAATTGTATTAGTTGTGGGTGGTTTGGGAGTTGTTGTTTATAAAAATATTCAACCTGATGACTTAATGACTTTTCTTTTTTCACTTTTTGCAATTATGACACCAATTACATTAGTTGTTAATAATATTAATAATTTTCAAAGAGGTATTGTTTCGGGTGAGAGAATTTTTGAAATTTTGGATGCAGACGAAAAAATAATTTCTGGTAAATTATTGAAAGTTGAATTTGAAAAAGAAATAAAATTTCAAAATATAAATTTTGCTTACAATGTAGTCAATATTTTAAAGAACATTAATTTTGAAATATTTAAAGGTCAGAGGATAGCTTTAGTTGGGTCTAGTGGAAGTGGTAAATCAACAATTTTAGATTTGCTTATTAGATTTTATGATACATCAAGTGGTGAGTTAATAGTTGATGGCGTAAATATCAAAGAATATGATTTAATATCTTACAGAAATTTATTTGGAATTGTATCACAAGAAAATTTATTATTTAATGACACTATAGAAAATAATATTAAATTTGGTAATAATGATTTATCAAATGAAGAGATGATAAATGTTTGTAAATTGGCAAATTGTTACAATTTTATTAACAAATTAGACAATAAATTTGAAACAATCGTTGGAGATAAAGGTGTAAACTTATCTGGTGGAGAAAGGCAAAGAATTGCTATTGCTCGGGCTTTAGCCAAAAATCCTGAAATAATAGTTTTTGATGAGGCAACATCTGCTTTGGATGCAGAATCAGAAAAATTAGTACAAGAAGCAATGAACCATATTTTGGATACAAGAACTTCGATTGTAGTAGCACATAGATTATCAACTATTATAAATTCCGATGTGATTTTTGTTTTTGAAAACGGAGAAATTGTTGAATTTGGTTCACATTTAGAATTAATTAAAAATAATGGAGTTTATAAAAAGCTCTATGAAATACAAAACATTAATCCCAATTAATGAAATAATGATTTTAAATATTATAAAAATATAAATTATTACAATTATAAATATTAACTAAGAAAGGCATATATGAGTTTGAATATAATGGAATTGATGAACCAAGCTAAAAAAATGCAAGAAGAAATTCAAAAGACAAAAGATAGTTTACAAAATCAAATTGTACAATCCGAAGTTGGAGCAGGTATGGTAAAAGTTTCAATGAATGGTCAATACAAAGTTCAGTCAATTGAAATTGCTGACGAATTATTTGCTAATAATGACAAAAAAATGCTTGAAGATTTGATTATTGGTGCAATTAATAAAGCAAGTGAGCAAGTGAATGATTTGATGTCGAACGAAATGAGCAAATATTCTCAAATGTTGCCAAATATTCCTGGGTTTAGCCTTTAATACTGTATAAAACACTTAAAATTTAGAATGAAAAATCAAACAGAAGCTATTGAAAATGTAATTAATTTATTTGCATCTTTGCCATCTATCGGGAGGAAAACTGCACAAAGACTTACTTTTCATTTATTAAAACAAAGTGATGATTTTATACATAAATTTGCACATAATTTAGTTGATTTAAAGATAAAAGTTAAATTTTGTTCAAGTTGTTTTAATTATACCGAGATAGACCCTTGTTCTTATTGCAGCTCTAAAAAAAGAGATAATAAAATAATATTAGTTGTTGAACAACCTAATGATGTTTCAGCAATCGAAAAAACAAATGAATATAATGGGTTATATCACGTTTTACACGGAGTATTAAATCCGTTAGAGAATATCAGCCCAGTTGATTTGAAAATAAAAGAATTAGTTTCTAGACTTGTCGAGGTAGAAGAAGTAATATTGGCATTAAATCCAAGTTTGGAAGGTGAAATAACCTCACAATATTTATTAAAAATATTAAATACTTTACAAGTTAAAGTAACAAAAATTGCAAGTGGAATACCAATGGGAGCATCTTTAGAATTTTCTGATGAAGCAACATTGTCCAAAGCGATTGAAGGAAGAGTAAATATGAATTGATAATTTATACGATTTTTTTTAATAATATCCCAAAATAAACTATAATATTCAACAATATTTAATAATTTATATTTTATATTCAATAAATATTAATATAATACATCTAATTGAAAATTGAAATATTATAATTAAAATAATAAATAAATGAAAAGCTTAAAAAATATATTATTTTTAGTATTTATATTAATACTTTCAGAATATAACTTGTATGCTAATGTAAATTCACCATATAATTTTTTGAGAATTATAGGGAGTGCTAGGTCTGCTGGTTTATCCGGGGCTATGCTTACAGTTGAAGATGACCCAAGTTCATTGTTTTTCAATCCTGCAACATTGCAAACAGTATCAGACAATGCACTTTCTGCAACATTTCTCAAAAATGTACTAGATATTAATTCAGGTAATATTATTTATAATTTTGGTGATTCATTTGAAGATGGTAAGTTAGCAGCATCAATAAACTTTACAAACTACGGCTCTTTTGAATATTCAGATTTATTTAGTAGATCGGGTTCATTTAGTGGAAATGATATAACTGCTGGAGTAACTTACTCAAATATGATAGACTCAAACATTTATTATGGTATTACTCCTAAACTTGTCTTTTTTTCATTAGAAAACTCAAATTCATTGGCTTTTGCTTTAGATTTTGGGATTTTATATAAATTAAAAGACGATAGAACAAATATTGGTTTTTCGATTTTACATACTGGAACACAAATTACGAGATTGGGCAATAATACAGAAAATTTACCTACTGATGTTAGAATTGGATTTAACCATAGATTAAAAGGTTTACCTATTTTAATAAATTTATCATTAATTAGATTGGCTGACCAAACAGATAATTTTGGTCAAAAGTTTAGAAATATTGTTGCAGGTGTAGAATTGAATTTAAGTAAATATTTGGATTTGAGATTTGGATTGGATAATCAAATTAGGTCAAACATAGCACAAAGTAATGATAAAGGTATTTCTGGATTTAGTTTAGGTTTCGGTCTAAAATTAGAAGATTTTAATATAGACTACGGTTACGGACAATATACACCAGTAACGGCATTACATAGATTTACCTTTACAACAAATTTTAAAAAGATGCTATAATTATAGTTACTTATAAATTACAAATTAAATTTTTATACAAAATATGAATACCTTAAAATCAAAAATATTAATTATTTTTATAATTAGTTTGTTTTACATTAACATTAACTTATATGCACAAGTTAATGATAGTAAATTATCGAAAAAGGACAAAAATGAAAATACTTCACCGCTTCAAAATAAACAGAATCAACCAAATGTAGAACAAAATAATCAAGTAATTTCTCCTAATTTTATTTCTGGAGATATTGTTTTTATTTTTAATTCTTTTAATACAATTGAGCTAAAAGCAACCGAAGTTGATTCTTTTTTAAGTTCTTTAGAAAAACTAAAGATTATTATTGAAAATCCTAATTTTCAAAAACTTACATCAGATGTACCTGTAAAAGTTGATATTGAAATTCAAGCAGCAGAAAATATATTAGTTTTTTGCAATAGAATTACAATGAATGGAGCTAATGTGATTAGATATAAAAGATTTGTGAATGCAATTTATGATGCTGCAAAAATCCAACAATAATTTTCAATTATAATTTTATGATGTATATAGTAAAAATATACATATTTATATTATGAAATATATTAAAATATACTTACTGTTTTTAATCTTTTTATTAGCCAATCACTTCACGTTTAGCCAAATTAATACTGAAGCACTTCGAACAATTAAGCCATTTAATGGGATTTATCATAATGTTAATCTTGAATTTGGATTAAATAAAGGTAATACTGATTTATTTAGGGTTAGGACAAGTTACAGAGTAGATGTCATTGATTCGAATTATAGGACTTATGGTATAATAAATTATGAAAATTCAAGAAATAATCAAAAAGATGTTTTAAACAGAGGTTTTTTGCATTTAAGAATTATGAACAAGTTTAATAGTTTAATAGAAAATGAGTATTTTTATCAAAAAGAATTTAATGATTTTACTCGATTGTTAGACAGAAATGTATTGGGCTCTAATTTAAGATTTAATATTTTAAATTATTCAGATAGTTTATTAGAATTAAGATTTTCAGTTGCAAATGGGCTAATGTTTGAAAATGAAGTTATAAACCAGAGTTACATTTGGAAAACATATTTATTAAAATCAAATAATTATTTGAGTCTTAATTTAAATTATGATAAAAAAATAAATTTTAATACTATTTTGTATATCCAAATGGCATTTGTTCGGATATTAGATAGAAGAATATTGAATAATACTAATGTTTCTTTTGTTATAAGCAAAAATCTCAGTTTCAATTTGAGATTATCTATGTTTTATGATAAAGAACCACCGCCAAATATTAAAAATCTTGATTATGAAATTGTAAATGGACTAAATATTAATTTTTAATATATACCAATTAATATGGAAGCATTTTGTCTAAAGGTGTCTCATCAATTTTTATTAAAGATTTAGATTCAGTACAAGTAAACATTAAACTTCCATCATAGTTAACACTTGGCTCAAGGTTAAAGTCCGGTAATTTTCCAGCCGAGATTACATTTGTTAAAATTCCTTTTTGTATATCCATATAAAAAATACCAACAGTATTTTGATTTGATACAGTAAAGCAAATTTCATTCTTACTAACTAATACCGGATAGGGAATAGAATAGTCAAAATATAAGTGCCAATTTTCAACTCCATTATTATCAAAACAAAATACACCATTAGAGATATTACTCAAACCAGATTTATAAGTTACAACAAATATCTGTTGATTTTGCGAATTAATCGATAAGTGTCTTAACATTAAGTTAAATTCTTTTTTAAAGATTAATTTGAAATTCAAATCGAAACAATATAAGTTTGATAATTCTTCGTTCTCATTATTAATATTTGTCATAAAATAAATACGATTATTTGAAATCACAGGATATTTAACAATTCCTCCATTTTCTACTGAAATATTTCGGACAAATTCACCATTTTTGTTTAATACAAATATGGTATCTTTTAGTAAATTTGATTTTTTTGCCTGAACTACATATAAATTGGAATTATTATCTGTAATTAGGGTTTTATAAATATTAGAATTGAATTGTTTTGTCCAATTTAAATCACCCTTAAAATTATAACTTTGAATTAATCCATCAGTATTTGAAATAATTATTTGAGGATTTTTTGTATTTAAGATTAATGGTTCATTTATTAAAGCAAACTTTGATAAATTGATTTTGCTTTTCCAAAGTAATTTAAAATTAAGGTTATAACTTTTAAAAGTACCATCTATAAAACTTAATAAAATATTATGACTATTTTTACTTTTATTATCAATATTTATATTATTAATATAGATAATAGGTTTGTTGCTTAATATTTCATTTTCATTTAATTGGAGTTCTTTATTTAATCTTCTACCTTTGATATAAATAATCTTGTTATCTTTGCTACACAGGATATATTCGTCAATATCAAGAAAAACGACAGGAAAAATATAACCAGCATTATCTTTTATATCTAAAATTTCAGAATTGAAATATTGATTTTTAAATCTTGTGATATGTTCATAAAAATTAGTTTTGCCAGAATTTTTTATATTTACTTTTTCTTCAGAGCAAGAAATTAAGAAAATTAGTGATAATAGCAATAAGTATAAATAGTTTTTTAATTTAATCATTTTAAGTCATGTGGTTTTATTAATAAATTAATATAACTTTGATATCTTTCCGAATCTATTAATTCGTTTTCTAAAGCTTCTTTCACTTCACAACTTGGTTCGTGATTGTGGGTACAACCATAATATTTACAATTTTGAGCAAATTCATCAAATTCGTGAAAATATAATCTAATTTCATTTGTGTCAAATTGCCATAATCCAAATTCTCTAATTCCAGGCGAATCTATAATACCAGAATTATTTTCAAATAAAAAGAGTTTTGAAGAAGAAGTAGTATGAATACCTTTTTGATGGAAATCACTAATTTCATTAGTATCTTGAAGTTCATCTTCTAGAATGTAATTAATGAAAGATGATTTACCAACTCCTGAAGGACCAGTAATAACTGTATAATCAACAAAATCATTGGTAATTTTAGTTTTGAGTCGTTCTATTATATTTTTATATTTTTTGTTTTTTAGTGAAATATAATATAAATCGTAACCTAATTTTTTATAGATGTCAAAATCAAATTCAAATAATTTTTTTGGAAATAAATCTACTTTGTTAATCACAATAATTACATTCAATAGATTTTGCTCGGCAACTATTAAATATCTATCTAATAATCTTTTATTATATGGGGGAGAATCGGCAGACATAAAAACTATAACGTTAGAAATATTAGAAGCCAAAATTTGCTCTTTACTACCTTTCCCAGCTGCTTTTCGTGATAGAAACTTTTTCCTTAAAAGTATCTCTTTTATTACCCCTTCAAAAGTTTCAATATCATTTTTACTTGGCATACGTTCAAATAAAACTTTATCTCCAACTACAACTAAGTTAGAATCAGATTTTGAATTGGTATTATGAGTTACAACTGCGCCCGTTATTTTACAGAAAAATATTGTGTTCCTTTTGATTGTAAAATCTTCATTCATTAACATAACTTCGAAGTTATTACCAACATTAGCAATGATTATTCCACTATAAACAAGTTCTTTGTTGTCATTAATTTCTGAGTTGTTTTTTTTAGTTAATACTTTAGTATCGTATCCTTTTACAATTTTACTTTTTTGTTTTTTAT
>JBDNHS010000463.1:0-2929 GCA_041688685.1 Kapaibacterium sp. (SeqCode) | reverse complement strand
TTTTGATTTTCTTGTTAAATATGGACTACATATTTCTTCACATTTATTACATAATTTTGATGTATAAAATTCATTTACTAAATATACTTCATAACCATTATTTCTAAATATTTTCCTTATTCTTCTGTTTATTATTGGTTCTTTCCATTTTTATACGTTTTTATATCTACTAGTATATCATCCCGTTTTACTTGATAATTTAAACATTGGAATTGTTGACATATTAGGCATTAGTCAAGTTGTTGATTTTTCACTTTCTATAATTTCATTCATATCAACGACATTATAATTGCCCTTGGAAAATATTTTTTTAATATCATTGGTTATTTTTCTCATACCATCTTTCTTATTTTCTATTCCTTCATGTAATTTATCAATTAAATCCGTTTTTGTCAGTACTATAATCATTGGAATTTTTAAATGATACAAAATTTTAATATGTTCTCTTGTCATTTTTAAAATCCCCCTATTAGCACCAATTATTATAATTCCATAATCTGGATAATACCCTGCTACACCAAATAATGTAGTTTTTAAATATTTTTCATGTCCACAAAGATCAACTAATATAACAGACTTGTCGGATTTATTGAAATTTTTAATTGGATGGGTTGCTATAGCCGAAGTCTTACCTGTTGTAATTTAATGATTATATGTTGCTACTAGCTTGCGAGAACTACCATTTCCATCATCTAATTTACCAGAAATTAAATTTCCAATCAAGGTCGATTTTCCTGCATCAACTGAACCTAATACGCAAAATGTACACTCATTTATCATAGTAAATATTATGCACCGATGGTACTTATATATTTATATATTTATATATTCATATCTCATGTCTTTATATAATAAAATCAATTTTTTTAACAAAATTTACTATAATGAAATTTTCATTTAAAATTAAAATTATATTATTATTACAACTATGAATGATTTCCAAGATATTATCAATAAATATAATAATAAAATAGTAACTGAAAACATCAGTGCGTATTCACAATTAGAAAATACTGTTTTAAATGATATTGTATTTATGACATTAGATGAAATTGAACAAACAATAATAATTGATATATTAACAGACAGTGTTAAAACAAACAATAAAAATGCAGAAAAAGTTGAAAATAATGGAGAAAACACTAAAAATAAATATATTAACAAAGAACAATCAATGATTAAAACAAAGTCTAGTTATGAGTTTGGTTCTAGAAATAAGACCAGTTATGATTTTGGTTCTAAAAATAACTCTAAAGCCAATAATGAAATAAAATCTGTCAATTCTGAAAAAAAACCATTTGAATTTAAATTTAAAACAAATAATTTTTCAGGTAATAATGTAATTGACCCTATGGATAAATCTGAAGGAGCATTATTATCTTCAACTGATAAAGCTGTATTTGTTAATACAGTTTCTGAAGATTTGTATTTAAAACGAAAAAATCAATATGAGCTTTTACTGGAAATTGAATCTCCTGAACAAAGAACAAAAGCTTGGTTCGCACAACGTAATAAAAGTATTACAGCATCTGATTGTGGATGTGTATTGGGAGAAAATAAACATGAACCAGTTTACAATTTTGTTATCAAAAAAGTATTTGGTTCTACATTTGGAACAAATATATTTTGTTATCATGGAAAGAAATTTGAAAATGTTGTTACTCTAATGTATGAATTAATAAATGATGTAATTGTTGATGAATTTGGTTTACTTGGTCATCCAAAATATGATTTTTTGGCAGCAAGTCCGGATGGCATTTGTACTCCTTATTGTAGGGATAAAAAAACTCCATCTCCATTAGTAGGTCGTATGATAGAAATTAAATGTCCTTTTCAACGTAAAATTCTTTATACTGGTGATGTAAAAGGAGGCATTTGTCCAGATTATTATTGGTGTCAAGTTCAATTACAATTAGAATGTTGTAATTTGGATGAATGTGATTTCGTTCAATGTAATATCGAAGAATATAGGTCGAGACAAGATTTTTTAGCTGATACAAATTCTAATTCTGATTATAAATCAGAAAAATATGGATTAGAACGAGGTGTTGTAATAGAATTAATGCCTACAAAATTAGATGAACTAGACTATTATGAATACAGTGTCAAAAGAGAAACTAAGGACGGAGATGTATATGATAAATATAGTGGAATTAAAAATGACGCAATATATGACAAAGCAAGTTTCATTTATCAACCTAAATTAGATATGAGCTTGACAGAATTAGATTCTTGGGTTATGGCTGAATTAGACAAGTTAAGTTTAAAACCCAATGTTAAATTAAATCGTGTTATTTATTGGAGATTTGTTGAAAGAAATAATACGCTGATTAAAAGAGATAAAGAATGGTTTGCTAAAAGTATTCAAACTATGAGAAAAATTTGGTCTTATGTAGAAATTCTGAGAACCAATAATAATATTGCAGAAGATTGGAAAGTTTGGGTAGATGCTCAAAATATTAAATATAAAGAAAAAGTAATGAATAAATTAGTTGAATTGATTAAAAATGCTGGATTATGGGAACGCGTACTTAAAGTAATTGGGGAATTTGAACCAGAATTAATGTCAGAATTAATTGAAAAAATTACAATAGATACCAATAATGACAAAATAATTATGAATAATCCAAAATTTAATGATATTGAACAAGAAGAAATAATTGTTAATTCTAATGTTCCAATTCCAATTGCAACGGACAAAAAGCATTTGGTTAATAAGATTGAATTACTTAATAAAGTTGAATTAGTTGATAGTGGCAAAGTTGAATTAGTTGAATTAGTTGAATTAGTTAACCCAGTTAGTTCAAACATTGAGGTTTTATCAGAAAATTTCACAAATAAAATATCCATTAGCAAAGAAGTAGATAACCTAATAACTAAAGAAAAAGTAGTGTCAAAATCCAAAAAAGATAAAAAAGATAAAAAAGAT
>JBDNHS010000462.1:0-8057 GCA_041688685.1 Kapaibacterium sp. (SeqCode) | reverse complement strand
TGACATAAGCTTCACCAAAGAATTCACTTATACCCATTACTTCACCAGTAGATCTCATTTCTGGACCTAAAACAGTATCTACTCCTGGGAACTTATTAAATGAGAAAACTGGTGCTTTGACTGTATAAAACTCCATATAACCTGGATTTGGTATATCCATATCAGCTAATTTTGTACCAGTCATCAATTTTACAGCAATTTTTGTTAAAGGTATTCCTTTAGACTTTGAAACGAAAGGAACTGTTCTCGAAGCTCTTGGATTTACTTCAATTACAAATACCTCACCTCTATATACAGCAAATTGGATGTTAATAAATCCTTTGATTTGCAATTCTTTGATAATAGAATAAGTGTACTCTCTAATTGTATCAATTATATGAGGTTCGACTCTATATGTTGGAAGTACCGAACTACTATCTCCAGAGTGCACTCCTGCCTCTTCAATGTGTTGCATAATACCGCCAATCAAAGCTTCTTCTCCATCACTCAAAGCATCAACATCTACTTCAAAAGCATTTTCTAAAAATTTATCAATTAAAATTGGATGATCAACATTCACTTTTGCAGCTTCATCAATAAAATTTTTAAGATCTTCCTCGAGATAAACAATTGCCATACCTCTACCACCCAAAACATAGGAAGGTCTTACAATAACGGGAAATCCAATATTCAGTGCAATTTTGAGTGCTTCATCTATATTATTTGCCGTTGCACCTGGTGGATAAGGAATTTTTAGAATGTCTAACATTTCAATAAATCTTCCTCTATCTTCTGCTCTATCAATATTAGATTGAGAAGTACCCAAAATTTCTACGCCAGCGTCTTGTAGTCTTTTTGATAATTTAAGAGGAGTCTGACCTCCAAGTTGTAAAATTACACCTTTAGGTTTTTCTAAGTCAATAATATTCATTACATCTTCATAGAAAACAGGTTCAAAATATAACTTGTCAGACGTATCGTAATCAGTTGAGACAGTCTCAGGATTACAATTTATCATAATAGTTTCATATTCTGTACCTTTGAGCAACATCGAAGCTTGTGAGGCACAATAATCAAATTCTATACCTTGACCTATTCTAAATGGTCCGCCACCCAAAACTATTATTTTTTCTTTTGTCGAAGGCACACTTTCATTTTCTAATAAATAAGTAGAATAGAAATATGGAGTTTTGGCATCAAATTCTGCAGCACAAGTATCTACTTTTTTATAAGTTGGAATTACTTTTAATGTTTTTCTTTTTATTCTTATTTCACTTTCAGTAGTATTAAATAAATCTGCTAACTGCATATCAGAAAACCCAGATAACTTCAATTCTCTTAATTCTTCAATTGAAATAGTATCAATTTTTTTATCTTGGTATTTTACTTCTAATTCATAAATTTGATAAATGTTATCCAGAAACCATCTATCAATTTTAGTTAATTCAAATACATCTTCAATAGAATATCCACGTTTGAATGCTTCTTTAATGCAAAATATTCTTTTTGGTGTTGGATTTTTTAATTTATCATCTAAAACTTCTTTAGTTAATAATTCCAATCCTTTAATTTCTAATCCCTTAACCCCTATTTCTAATGATCTCAAAGCTTTTTGAAGAGCTTCTCTGAAATTAGAACCAATACTCATAACCTCACCCACAGACTTCATTTGAGTTGTAAGTTGAGATGATACGTTAAATTTCTCAAAATCCCATCTTGGAACTTTTACTACAATATAATCTAAAACCGGTTCGAATGATGCAGGAGTTGTTGTTGTTATTTCATTTGTGATTTCGTCCAAAGTAAGACCAACAGCTAACTGAGCTGCTACTTTTGCAATTGGGAAACCAGTTGCTTTAGATACTAAAGCAGATGAGCGAGAAACTCTTGGGTTCATTTCGATGATTCTGATGTCCCCATTTTCTGGATTAACTGCAAATTGTATATTTGAGCCACCAGTTGCAACTCCAACTTTTCTAATTACTGCTAATGAATAATCTCGTAAAATCTGATATTCTTTGTCTGTCAAGGTTTGTGCTGGTGCAACAGTTATGCTATCACCAGTATGAACTCCCATTGGGTCGAAATTTTCTATAGAGGCAACTATAATAGCATTATCATTCAAATCTCTAACAACTTCAAATTCATACTCTTTCCAGCCCAAAAGAGACTCTTCTATAAGCAATTCTTTAGTAATAGATAATTCAAATCCTCTTGCAATAATTTCATTATAATCTTTTAAATTATAAGCAATTCCTCCACCACTACCACCTAACGTAAAAGATGGCCTAATAACTAAAGGAAAATCATGTATTTGAGGAATTTCCAGAGCTTCTTCAAAGCCTTTTACTATCCAACCTTTGGCAGATTGAATTCCAATCTCATCCATTGCTATTTTGAATAGTTCTCTACTTTCTGCTAACTCAATTGATTCTGTATTTACACCTAATAATTCAATATTATACTTATCTAAAATACCAAGTTTTTTGAGTTCCAAAGTAACGTTTAATGCAGTTTGACCGCCAACGGTAGGCAATATTGCATCAATCTTATCTCTTTGGATTATTTGTTCAATTATAACTGGTATTATTGGCTCTATATAAGTTTTATCCGATATTTCTGGGTCAGTCATTACTGTTGCAGGATTACTATTAATAACTACAACATAATAGCCTAATTTTTTCAATGCTTTTACTGCTTGACTTCCAGAATAATCAAATTCACCGGCTTGACCAATTACAATAGGTCCAGCTCCAATTACTAAAATTCTTTTTATATCTGTTCTTAATGGCATTTGAATAACTTATTTTTTGATTTTTTAAATTTCTTTTTATTGATGTATTTTTTAAGTAAATAATATTATAAATAATATTATTCTAAACACAAAACATTTAACACTAAATACTATTTACAGTTTTATAAAAGTCTTCAAAAACTTTTTTATTAGCTTCATTCGGTCCAGGGGATGCCTCTGGATGAAATTGAATTGAATTAATAGGTAAATATTTGTGTCGCATACCTTCGACTGAATTATCAAACAAATTAACCCAAGTTAGTTCCCAATCTTTTTGATTTTTCAAACTTTCTAAATCTACAGCATAATTATGGTTTTGAGCGGTAATATAAACATTGCCCAATGGTAAATATTTGACTGGGTGATTTCCACCGTGATGACCAAAAGGTAATTTAATTACATTAAATCCAAATGACTTACCTATTAATTGATGACCAAAACAAATTGCGATGATTGGTATTTTATTTTCTACAAACTTCATAATATGTTTTTCAATATCTTTGACTGTTCTTGGATCACCAGGACCATTAGATAAAAACACTCCATCAAACTCAATTTTCGAAATATTTTCTTCAAATTTATCATCATAAGGTACTAAATAAATTGTTTTGTAATATTTTTTAAGTTCTTCAATAATATTACTTTTAATTCCAAAATCAATAGCGATGATTGTTTTATTTTGATTTTCATTTCCATCGATTTTAACAACTTCTTTGTTTATTACCGTTGTATATAAATCAAAGTCAGAAATTGAATTAGAATTTTTTATTAATTCAACAAATTTTGATGGTTCAATGTCTTTAGTTGTAATACCACCTTTGAGTGCACCTTTATCTCTAAGTCGTTTGGTCAAGCTTCTTGTATCAATTCCATCAACACCAAAGATATTTTGCGAGTTCAAAAATTCTTCTAATCCTTTTTTTGCTCTAAAATTACTATATATTCTGGAAAGTTCTCTAATTACTATTCCTTCTACTTTGATATCTTTAGATTGAAAATCTTCGAGTGTTATTCCATAATTTCCAATTAAAGGATAGGTAAAAACAACAATCTGACCTTTGTAAGATGGATCGGTTAAAATTTCTTCATAACCAGTCATAGAAGTATTAAATACTACTTCTGCAAATAAATCCCCTTCACCAGAGAAAGCTTTACAATACTGAAAATATCCATTTTCCAAAGCTAAAAGTGCATTTTTTCTCATATTATTTTTGATTTAGATTAATTTAAGAAATTATGATATAAAGAAACTATAATTTGAATTATAAGATTTATTATAAAATTTATTATAAGATTTATTATTTTATAAAAAAAAGCCCATTTGAGTAAACAAATGGGTTAAAATGAAAATTTAAGTTCTTTTGAAATTTAATAACAAAATAGAGTTTAATTTATGTACTTTTGATACATTACAACTATTTAATTTTACGCTTGATTTGTTTTCTGAAGCTTTATGTGAGTCAGCAAAACAGTTTTTAAAGATTTGTGCATTCATTAAAATCAAATTTACCATTTTTTATTTATAATTACTAATATTGTTTTCCACTTTTTGTTTATTTAACTTACTTAAATCCCAAATTCCTATTTCAATATACTCTTTTTGCCATTTTATTAATGGATTTTTGAATTTATATGATAATTTATTATTTTCTAATTGAATTGATTTTCCATTTTTTAGAGTTATTGGATTAAAAATCGTTAATTCTAAACTCAATGTATTTTGGGTTACTTTTTGTATTTGATAATTTAATCTCTTAATTAATTCTGTATCTGAATTATTGATAATTGGAGTTATCAAATAATTTATTTTTTTATTTTTAATGTAATCTTCAATTGAATATTTTTTTAAGTCTTCAATATATTCTTTGTTGGAAATCAACCCATCAAAAGGGATAACTTGAAAATTTGAATAATATGCAAGTCTCCCAGGGAAGTCATAACTATAAATAATAATGTTGTTATTTATACTATTATTTTCAATATTTTCTACTAACTGTTTGATTTGGTGCTTTTTATTAAAGTCATTTAAAAGATTGTTTTTAGTAAAAAAGGTAAAAACTATCAAAACAAGGAGAAAAACTTTGATTAAATCTTCAAAGTAATTTAAGTTTAATTTATTTTTAATTATTAAAACTAAATCATATAAAAGAAAACTTAATGATAAATATCCAAAATTCCAATACCATTGTGCAGTATTTAATTGAAAGCAAAAAGCAAATAAAATATGAGTAATGGAAGTCAAAATTAATAATACCTTAATTTTTTTGAGGGTTATATCTTTGAATAAATTTAATATTATAATATAAATAAGATTGGAAATTAATATAACTCTTCCCCAAATATTTATATCATCAAATATAAAATGAGGGAATTTATTCTTTATTTCTGAGCTAATTGTGCCAAAACTACCAAAATTTATTTTATTATAAAACAAATATATAGATATAATAAATACTAATGTTATTACATATATTAGAATGCTTTTTAATAATTTTGGTTTTGTTAGTTTGGATTGATTCGATTGAATTAATAAATACAGCAATAATATAGAAAAGTAAAAAATAAAAAATATTGAATCTAATCTTGCTAAAAATAACATAGAAATTAGAATAGCAATGTAAAATATACTGGAATTAGTTATTGAATGTGGATTTGAATTAGTAGTTCGATTATTTTTATCGATTAATTCATAGAAACTACTTGATATATATACAATTAAGAATAAAACAATTATCGACTCCATCAATAAAAGAGTACCTGTTGCAATATATATCAAAAACAAAACTAAATAAATTATTTGATTAAATTCAATTTTATTAGATTTAGAATTAGATTTATAATTAGTTGAAGATTCAGAATCAATATAAGAGCTTAAACTAATACCATAGTCATATTTTATAGTTGAGAATAGTTTATTGAGTTTATTTATAGTTAAATAAAATATTATAATTTGGAAAACAGCTAAAAAATATATAGTGTAATTTTGTAAATTTATTAATTTGGTAAAATAATTTATTGAGATACAAATATACATCCACAAAGGATGAAAGCCATTTGTTTGATATATTTTGTTAAAAGTAAATCCAAAACCATTAGAATAATTTTCGGCAACCTTTAAATAAAAAAAAGCATCGTCTGCTGGTAATAAATCAATTTTAAAAATTGATAAAATAACAATTATAAAAGTTATTAAATAAACAAATTTGTCAATATATTTACTGTAATAAATTTTAATACCTTTTATAATGAATAATGTATAATTTATAATTTTTTCTGAATTACTTTTAACAAATAATTTTTGACGAATAATTTTTAGCAAAAATAATTACAAAAATTATTTTTTGAATTTAATTGAATCCAAAACATCAATTACGGGTTGTATTCTACCAAAAGGAGCAGAAATTTGCAACCCAGCAATATTTTTGTATAATTTATCTAACACCTCAATGCTAATTTCAATTCCTTCTTTCAAACTCGCTTCTTTATCATCTTTATACTTTTCCATTCTTTTCATAATGACATCTGGGACGTTAACGCCAGGCACTTCATTATTCATAAATTCTGCATTTCTATAAGACACTAAGGGCCACAAACCTGCAATAACAGGAACCTTTATATTTGATATTCTATCCATAAAGTTTTCAAACACATCAATATCAAATACTGGTTGCGTAACTATATATTCAGCACCAGCTTCAACTTTATAATTTAGTCTTTCAATTTCAAAATCTAAATTAATTGCTCCAGGATTTGCACCTACACCAACAAAAAATCCAGTTTTATCTCCAATCGGAGACCCAGAAATGTCCATTCCATTATTAAGTCTATAAAGTATATTTACAAGTCCAATCGCATCAACATCAAATACCGCAGTAGCATCAGGATAATTTCCTAATTTGGGAGGGTCACCTGTAATAGCAAGAATATTCTTTAAACCCAAAGAATATGCACCCATAAGATCAGATTGCATTCCAATAACATTCCTATCTCTACATACAAAGTGCAAAACAGTTTCAATTTGAGATTCTTTTTGAATTTGAAGAGCCATTGCCATAGCTGACATTCTTGCACTTGCTCTTGGTCCATCTGGAATGTTAATTATATCTACACCATAATAATTCAGTTCTCTTGCTTTATCAATTTCTTTTTGTGCATCCACACCTCTTGGAGCTAATAATTCAACAAAAGTAACAAAATGTTTATCGTGTAATCTTCTGGCTAATCTTGATTTATCTTTGGATAAAATCGGTTCAACATCATTATTAAAAACGAATTTTTCAATTTTAAATTTACTTTTTTTGAGTTCTGGCTGAACTGCATAAAGCATATTTCGCATTTTTTTTATATGCTCTGGGCTTGTACCACAACAGCCGCCAATTACACTTGCTCCAGATAAAATATAATGTTTTGCATATTCTCCCAAATACTCTGGCGAAGTAAGGTATATATTTCTACCATCAATATTTTTGGGTTTACCTGCATTTGGCATTATTGAAATTGGTTTTTTTGATAATTTTGCAATTTTTTCTAACCATTGAAGCATAGTATTAGGACCAGTAGTACAATTAATGCCGATTACTTCTGCATTAAGAGTATTTAGGTCAGAAATCATTTTTTCTGGTGTGGCACCAGTAAGTGAAAAACAATCATCATCAATTGTCATTTGGGCAATAACAGGCAAATCACTTAATTCTTTTAGAGCATCAACGGCAGCTTTTAGTTCACTAAAATAAATAAAACTCTCAAAAATAATTAAATCAACTCCCCCATCAATTAATGCCTGAAGTTGTAGTTTGAAAGATGATTTTGCATCTTCAATTGATGTTTTTCCCAAAGGTTCAATTTGAATTCCTAATGGACCAACAGAACCGGCAACACAAATATCATCGCCAGCAACTTCTTTAGCAATTTTTACACCTTCAAAATTAATTTCATATAATTTATCTTGTAATTGGTGAGACTTTAGCTTAAAATAGTTTGCACCGTATGTATTTGTCTCAATTACATCAACACCTACATTTTTGTAATCATGATGAACTTGCTTAACTAAAGTAGGATTTGTTAGATTTAACTCTTCAAAACATTTATTTATAAACACACCACGATTATAAATTTCTGTTCCAATCCCACCATCAAAAAGCACAACACCTTTTTTTAATCTCTTTAAAAATTTATTTTTTTTTAACATTATTGCCTTTTTTCAAAATTAAGATATAAATTTGAATATATAATAATTTTTCAATTTTAGTAATCATATCGACGATTTAATAACAACTAAAATTTT
>JBDNHS010000461.1:0-5628 GCA_041688685.1 Kapaibacterium sp. (SeqCode) | reverse complement strand
ACTGATTACTTTCACTTTTTCTCCCTTAACACTATCTAATTGATCATCATAACTTCTGTTGTCAATTACTTTTCCAAAAAAGTATTCGTTAAAAGTTGTTCTCAAATAGTACAAAGTTAACAATGAAGAAATGATAAAGATTAATAACTGAAAATTCGCATTAATATCAACGAATAAAGTTAATAATGCTACAATCCAGGCTCCCACTCCGAAAAAAAACAATATGAAACCAGGAACGGCAATCTCTAATATCAAAATTATTAGACCCATCACAAACCAAGTTATTGGAACGCTATTCATTATAAAATTTATGTCCATTGTTTCCTCTTTAATTTAATACCAGGCAAAATTAAAAAAATTATAATTAAATTACATTTATTAATTTATATATTTTTGTTGATTAATTTGTGATATTTGAAATATTTGTACTATTGATTCTTTAAATTAACAAAAAAAAATTATAAATCACAACTTGTTACGTTAATTTTGATAATAAGTTACTTAATATTAAAAATAAAAAAAATTGTTACATTTTAGAAATAAAAACAAAATGATACTCAATTGTCTTTTTATAATTTGTTTCATAAACAGTATCACGTTACTTATAGCAAATGAAACAGATACAACATTAATTAGAATAAATAAAATTCAAATTGATTCGACCAAGATACAAGAGATGAATGATTATGCTTGGAAACTAAAATCAGCGGAACCTTACAAAAGTACTGTAATAGCAGAAAAAAATTTATTTTATTCACAAAAAATAAATTACTTATTTGGTCAAGCAATATCTTTTAATACACTTGGAGCAATTAATTTACTTCAAGCTAATTATCAAATTGCATTAGAAAATTATCAAAGTTCTATTAAAATAAATAAATTAATTAAAAATTTAGATGGAATAAGTAGAAATTATAATAACATTGCCATAATCTTCAATAAACAAAAGAATTACGACAAATCCTTAGAATATCATCTGAAAGCTTTGGGTATAAATCTCAAACTTAAAAATGATGAGTTAATAGCCAATTCTTATAATAACTTAGGTAATATCTTTTCTAATAAATTGGATTATACAAAATCATTAGAATATCATTATAAGTCATTAGAAATTATCCAAAAAATAAAAGATTTAGATGGAATAGGGCGGAATTATGGGAATATAGGTTTGGTCTATAAAGATTTAATGAATTACTCTAAAGCTATAGAAATCATAAAAAAAGCCGTTAATATATGTGAAAATTTAGAAGATGACCTTAATCTTACAATCAATTATATAAATTTAGGTGAATTATATAACTTAACTAATAATTATCAATTAGCATTAAATTATCTCAAACAAGCTGAAGAAAAAAGTAAAAAAATGGGTGCCAAACATTTAATTATGGATAGCTACAAAAATTTATTTGAATTATACGAAAAGTCCAAAAATTATAAGATGGCATTTGAGTTTCAAAAAAAATATTCTGTTATATCAGATAGTGTATTTAGTGAAGAAAAAGCCTTAGAATTGGGCAAAGTAGAAGGTAAATATGAATTAGAACTACAATTAGAACGTAAAAAACAAACTGAAAAAGAATTACTACAAAAGGAAAATGAAGAAATTCAACGAAGATCTAATCTTCAATATTCAGCTATATTTATATTTATATTCTTAACTTTCTTATCTGTATTTGTTTTAGGAAAGTTAGTTACCTCTGATAGAACAATTGAAGCAATGATATTTTTATCTTTTTTAATATTATTTGAATTTTTATTAGTATTAATTGACCCAGTTATAGATATATATTCTAATGGGTTACCTTTATTTAATTTAAGTGTGAATATAGGTTTAGCTTTATTCATTTTTCCACTTCACCATTTCTTTGAAACTAAATTGAAAGAAATCGTAAGAAGAAATATTAAAAATAAATTAGATAAAAATACATGAAAACAAAATAAATTAGATAAAAAAAATTAATTTACTTCAAAATTTAAACCATCATAAGCTAAATGTACGTTTGGTGGTAATTCACTTTCTAATTTGTCATAATTAATTTGATGTGCTAAGTGCGTTAGGTAAGCTTTTTTGGGTTTGAGTTTGTTTATCACTTCAAGTGCTTCTTCAACATTAAAATGAGTAGGGTGTTTCTCAAATCTTAATGCACTGATAATTAATACTTCTAAATTATACAGTTTATCTAATGATTCTTCAGAAATATAATTTAGGTCAGTTATATAAGCAAAATTTCCAATTCTATATCCCAAAACTGGTAAATTCCCATGAATTATTTCTATTGGTTCAATTTCCAAATTATTAATTTGAAATTTATCTACATCAATTATTTTCACAATTGATTCTGGCACCCCACCACCTGTTTGTTCTATTTTTTCGAATGCATAATAAAATGTTTTTTTGAGACTTTGGTATGTTCTTTCATTTAAATAGATTGGAATTGCTCCACTTCGATAATTGTATGCTCGGATATCATCAAATCCACCAATATGGTCAAAGTGTGCGTGAGTGAATATTATTGCATCAATTTTCTTAATTTTATTAGTTAACATCTGTTGCCTAAAATCAGGAGAAATATCAACAATAATATTTTGTTTATCAGTTTGAATTATAATGGAGCATCTCGTCCTGTTATTTTTAGGATTATCCGATGTACAAGTTTCACATTCGCAAGTAAGAGTCGGCACACCCGAAGAAGTGCCACAACCAAGTACTGTTATAAACATTTTATTTTATCAAATTTATATATTGACTTACATGAATTATTACTAACGAATAAGAAGTAATATTAATAACACATTCTATAATATCATTAGCAATTAACCAATAGTCATTTATAATCAATATTCTGTTTCAATACATTCCAGAGCTTCTTTTATATTATCAAAGAAATCAAAAAGCCCACTGATTTGAGATATTTCCATTATTTTATATACATTCTCTTGAACACCAACTAACATCATTGGTATTTGATTATCATTTAACTGTCTGTAAGCTAATAAAATAGCTCCCAATCCAGAACTGTCAATAATTTCTACTTCAGACAAATCTAATATCATACCTCTCAAATCTGGTTGGCACAAAATCAACATTTCGGCTTTCAAATCTGCTGACACTTCACTATTAACATTTTTATTTTTTAGACTAAAAATAGTAATATTATCTTGGCTTTCTATACTATATCTCATTTTTTTATTTAATTTTATATAATTATCAATAACACTTTCTCAAAAATACAAATTAATGTTAAAAAGTGGAAATAAAAATCGAATTTTAATTATAAGATTATCATCTATCGGTGATATTATTTTGACTACTGGTGTCATTAATTATATTAAAGACTTATACCCTGAGTCAGAATTATATTATTTGACTGTAGATAATTTTGCAAGTTTGATTGAAAATAATAATAAAATTACGAGAGTAATTAATTATAATAAAAAATTAAATTTTACTCAACAGCAAAATTTTAGAAATAATCTGTTATCAGAATTACAAATTGACAAATTTGATTTGATAGTTGATTTACATAATAATTTTAGGACCAAAAGATTTAGAAATGGTATTTATAAAAACTTAATACAAATTAAAAAAAATAGATTGAGAAAAATACTTTTAGTTAATTTTAAATCTCTTTTTAACTTAATTTATAAAAGTGAAAATAATCAAAGCCCAAAATATCATACCTTTGATAATTACATTAAGCCGATTATTAAATTTGCTGGACAAACGAATAATGAAAATGATATAATTCAAAAATATAAATTCACAGAAATCGATAATAATTTATCGGAAAATTTTGATTTAAATAAAAATTTATCATTTGTCAAAAATTCCATAATAATTGCACCAGGTGCCAAACACTTTACCAAAAGATTACCATTGCAAAAGTATGTAGATTTATCTATAAAATTATTAGAAAAGTATGAAAAGTTAAATATAATATTATTAGGTGGCAAAGAGGAAATTGAACTAGGGCAATCAATAATTGATAAAATTATCAATGTTAATCTAAGTAATCTAACCAATCCAACTAATTTAATTAATCTAAGTAATCTAACCAATCAAAAAAATGATTTATCAAGTAGAATTTTCAATTTTATTGGAGAATTAACGCTTTTGGAATCAATGTCATTGATTAGTGAATCCAAAGGTATATTATGCAATGACTCGGGGATTATGCACTTGGCAAGTGCAACCAAAACACCAATTATCGCAACATTTGGCTCAACTACTCAAGAATTAGGTTTTACGCCGCTATCGGATAATTTTCTTATTATTGAAAAAGATGTTGAATGTCGTCCTTGTTCTCATATTGGACTTGATAAATGCCCTAAAGGACATTTCCGTTGTATGAATGAAATACAAATTGATGAAATTATTCTTAATATAATTTCAAAATTTAAGTTAGAAAATTTATAATTTTGTGTTTATTAATTTATAAACTTAGAAAAAATAATATATATAAAGTTGAAACTGAAAAAAGTATGAGTGAAAAGGTAAATAAATTGTTTTCTGAGGTCGCAGAGCATTATGATTTGATGAATAATCTTATTACTTTTGGAATGCACAATGGCTGGAAAAAAAAGTTAGTGGAGTTGACAAATGTTAGCAAAGATAATTCTGCAATAGATATAGCAACAGGAACAGGGGACGTTGCAATATTACTGCAAGAAAAAGTTGGCAGCAACGGCAGAATTGTAGCTTTGGATTTTAACAAAGAGATGTTAGATAAATTAAAAGAAAAAGACACAGAACAAAAATACGGATTAGAAATTGAACTTGGCGATGCACTAAGCTTAAAGTACGATGACAATACATTTGATGCCTCGACTATTTCTTACGGCATCAGAAACGTCGATGACCCTTTAATTTGCTTAAAAGAAATGTCAAGAGTAGTAAAACCAAATGGCAAAGTAGTAATATTAGAAACTGGGCAGCCGATTGGTATATTATCGCCATTGATTAAAATTTACCAAAAAGGGATAATTCCGATATTAGGCAAAATTATTGCAAATCAATTCAAAAACTATCATTATTTGCCGGATACAGCGAGTAGATTTCCATCTGGTGATAATTTTACCAAATTAATGGAAAAGAGCGAAAGTTTCTCAAAAATCACAAAAATAAAATTGATGTTTGGAGTATCATATATTTATATTGGAATAGTAAAGTAGAAATACTTTTCTGTTATTAATATAATTCAAAGGCTACCATTTGGTAGCCTTTTGTTTTTGTATGTTACCTATTAACCAACAATCTCTTGCTAATGCTACCAGTTGGTGTTTGGATTTGGATTGTGTAAGTGCCGATGGGGATATTATTCACATCTATTTCTGTCTTATTTGTGTAATTTGGGATAGTCATTATTTCATTACCCAAAATATCATATATACTCAAATCTGCATATCCTATTTCATTCACACTACCCAAATCAACAGAAATTTTATCAGATGATGGGTTGGGGAAGATAAGGAAATTATGGATTGTAGCTACTTCTTTTTCTATGGAAGTAGGATTAAAATCTGAATAAAAGAAGTTTGTGGTATCGCTTATTACCCAATCATTATTAGCAAAGTCCCAATTGTAATTAATTTGATGTATGAATTTATACTTACTAATATTAAGTGGGT
>JBDNHS010000460.1:0-8676 GCA_041688685.1 Kapaibacterium sp. (SeqCode) | reverse complement strand
ATAAGATCTACCTTCATAAATTATTTTTTCACCAGGGCTTTCTTCGTGTCCAGCGAACATATTACCAATCATAACAGTAGAAGCACCGGCTACAATTGCTTTTGCTATATCTCCGGTTTGTTTAATCCCACCATCTGCTATCAAAGGAATGTTTGCATCTTTTGTAATTTTATAAACTTCCATTATTGCAGATAATTGAGGTACACCAACGCCTGCTACAATTCTTGTAGTACAAATTGACCCAGGACCGATACCAACCTTTACTGCATCTGCTCCGAAGTCAATCAAAGCTTTCGCAGCTTCACCTGTGGCGATATTACCACCCACAACTTGCAAATTAGGATATTTAACTTTTATCGATTTTATTGTTTCTAATACTCCCCTCGAATGACCGTGAGCTGTATCGACAAATACGGCATCTACTCCGACCTTTACCAAAGCATCAGTTCTTTCTAATGTATCACTTGTAACACCAAGGGCTGCTGCCACTCTTAATCTACCCAAATTATCTTTACAGGCATTTGGGTGCTCTTTTCTTTTTTGAATATCTTTGAATGTAATCAAACCGATTAATCTATAGTTTTCATCAACTACAGGCAACTTTTCAATTCTATGTTGTTGTAATATTTTTTCAGCTAACTCTAAGGTAGTTCCTGCTTTAGTAGTTATTAAATTCTCTTTTGTCATAATAGAAGAGATTTTTTCTTCTGGTGAAGGATTAAACCTTAAATCTCTATTTGTTACAATTCCGATTAATTTATTCTCTTTGTCTACAATAGGAATTCCTGAGATTTTGTATTTGTTCATCAAATCCAAAGCATCAAAAATATACTTATCTTCGCCCAAAGTAATTGGCTCTAAAATCATTCCATATTCGGAACGCTTTACAAGGTCAACTTCATTTGCTTGTTGTTGGATAGACATATTTTTGTGAATTACCCCAATACCACCTAATCTTGCTAATGCTCTTGCCATAGAGGACTCAGTTACGGTATCCATAGCAGCACTAATAAATGGAATTTGTAATTCGATTTTATTTGTTAATTTGGTACTTAAGTTTGTTTCTCTTGGCAGGACTTCGGAATAATTTGGAATTAACAAAACATCATCATAAGTTATGCCTTCAAAGACAATTTTTGAATAGTTTGTTGGAATATTCATTTGATTTTTTAATTTTGTTATAAAAATTTATTAATCGACGTAAATATTTTTTTTTCATTATAAATAATATTCTATATTTTAATTTTTAATTTTTAATTTTTTTACAAATTGTTTTTATTAAATAAATTTAATTTTTTGAATTTAAACCATAAAAGTCTTTTTGATTAATTAATTCATTATACTGTTTGTTACCATGGTGTGCTATCAACTTTTGAAAACCTATAAAAATTAATTCAGGCTTTAGTTCGGAAACATTATCTTTTTCGCCTGCTTGTATCTGAATAAAAGGGGTTTTATACGGACGCCAATGTTGCGTGTTGGTACCATAACTTCCGTAAAGACCTACGATTGGCACTTTGACAGCACTTGCAAGATGAATAAATCCAGTGTCAGGTGTAATTACATAATCTGCTTTACTTAGTGCATGTGCGACTTCTTTTATGTCTTTTGTTTGATTATAGTAATATAATTGATTTTCAAATTCTTTACTTTTATCTTGATTATTATCTTGTTTTATACTACTTTTAATAAACTCTACTTTTTCAATATCAATTCCAACTGAAAAATACAAAATGGTGAAACTTGGATAATTTTTAAGAATTAAATTTGTAATTGCCAAATATGATTCCTTTGTCCACATATTTTGAGGTTGCCTTGCCGACAAATTAATAGCAATTATATTTTTATCGTTTAAGTTGTTTTTTTCAAAAAATATATCTGCATTTAATTTTGATTTTTCGTTAATTGAAATATATGGCTCGAATGAATTAATGTCGATATTGGGTTGGTTATTATCAGATACCAATATTGAAGTATCTATCATGTCATCAACAAGATAAAGCATTTTTAGCCAGATTGAATCTTGCTCTTCAGCTTTGATTGATAATTTGTTAAAGAATATTTCGTGTTTTTTATGACTACCAACCATTGTTTTTATGCTATTTTTTGAAGCAGCTAAACAAGTATAAAACCCATTTTTGGTAATATACAAATACTGTGTATTAAAAACTATATCATAATTAAATTTTCTTAAATTTAATAACTGAAATATAATTTGAATAATATTATCTTTTTTAATTATTATATTACTGATATTTGGATCGTCATTTAATATAAAATAATTATTTTTAGAGCAAAATACGTCTATTTGAATATTGGGATTTATTGTTTTGAGATAAGAAATCGCAGGTAAAGTTACAATCATATCACCAACAAAATCGTGTCTGATAAATAATACCCTTTTGATTTCGTTTGGATTTAATTTTCCTTCAAATTTTTGAGTGTTAAAAATCCAACCTATTATAGGATATGTTACTAATTTTATAAATTTTTCAATATATTTTAATTTATTATTGATTTTTTTTAAGATATATTTAAGATTTAAACTCATTTTGTAAATATTTTGTTTAATAAAAGACGTTTGATTTTTTTGGGGTTAATCTTTTTTGTAAGTTTTGTGTTGTGAATAAATAAATTTAGAATTGGATATAAAATATACTTAAAACTTAATTCAATATACCTAAATAGTCTATTGTATGATTTTTGAATGATTTTATAGATTTATGATCCATAATTATTTACACAAAATTTTATTTATTAAAATCAAATAGGCAAATAGTTACATCAAAGTTTGTCTCTATTTAATTTTAATTTATAAATACTTAATAAGGCAACAATAATTGTATTGACTAATATTTTGCTCGAAAGATTATATAGATCAATGTCATTACTCAAAAAATAATTTACAATGATAGCTATAAATAAAGTCATTATTATAGATAGCAACACAAAAAGCATAGTATATAAAGCTAATAGTCTAATTGTATTAATTTTTTCAAATTCATCAATATTACTTTTTCTAAAATCTTTTTTGTATAAATTGAAAAATCCAATAATTTGAGCTAAAAATATTGCTTTTATAGTCAAATCCAATATACTAATATCAAAAGGTTTGCTGAATATAACAGATAAAATATAGTCGGTTAGAATTGTTATCAGAAATACAGGTATAATAGAAATTAATAAAGATTTGAGTATATACAGAATATCTTCTTTATACATTATAGACAGATTATAGGTTGATGATTAATACTATTAAATTTAGTTATAGTCAATATAATAGTTAAAATTATAATAACTACAATTTTAACTTTTTGGGTATAATAACAGAGAATTTAGTGCCTTTATTTTTTTCACTTTCAAAGAAAATGGTACCTTCTATACCATCAACAAATCTTTTGACAATAGACAAACCCAGCCCCGTGCCTGAAATAGCACCAACATTACTTGCTCTATGGAATGCTTCGAACAATAATGGGTGATCATCTTCTGGGATACCAATACCAAAGTCAATAATTTCAAACAATACTTTGTCTTTCATATCCAATAAATTAATGATTACTTTATCCTTGCCAGGTGAATACTTAGCAGCATTAACCATTAGATTGGAGACAATATGTTTCAATGAACTAACATCAGATATTAATTCAACACTAAACTCAGGGTAATTAAATTCAAATATATGTTTATTATTATCAATAACTTGGACTTCTTCAATAATTTCTTTGATGAAATCTACAAACAAAATTTTATCTAAGTTATTTTTATGTTTTCCTGCCTCCGAACGTCCGATTGTCAAAACATCTTCCAACAAATGTACCATAGACTTTACAGATGCTCTAATCTTAAAAATAAACTTGTCAAATTGTTCTCTTTGGGGTCCTTCATAATATTGTTCAATTAAATATGTAGAAGTCAATATTACGGTCAAAGGTGTTCTGTATTCATGTGAAATCATTGAGATGAATCGGGATTTTAGAGTATTTAATTCTTTTTCTTGCTCTAAAGCATTTGTAACTTCTTCTTTGGCTTTTTTGAGTTCTTCTTCAGTTCTTTGTCTGATTGCCATTTCTATTTTTAGTTCGCCGAGTGCTTCTTGGAGTTGTGTTGTTCTCTCGACTACCCTTTGTTCTAACTCTTGATTTAATTCTACTACTTTTCTTTCTGCAGCTTTTATATCAGTAATATCTAATATCTGGAATATTAGTGCTTTGTTACCTTGGAAATCGTAAGTATAAGAAATACTAACAAAAACATATCTTAGTTGTTTTAGAGAGTGTATAATTTGAAATTCTAATTTATTTGAGGTGGATTTATTTGAATTAGTAGATTTATTGTTAGTATTATTATTATTATGCTGAAGTTTGATAGTATCGCAAAATTCTTCGACATTAAATAAATCTTTGATATATATATATTCTCTCAAATCGTGTCCAGCCAAGTCTTTCTCACTATGTCCAAAAATATCAGTAATTACACTATTTGTATATAATATATTGTAATCATAATCTGTAATCAAAGTACCATCGAGAGAATTATCTATAACCGAACTATGTAATGCAACTATTTCGTTATAGTTGTTACTAAGTTGTTTATTCTCAAATTCTAAACTGATTACCTTTGCTTTTAATTCTTCAATTAAATGCAGGTCTGAAGCTGTAACATTTTGATTGTTTACAACTTCATTATTTTGATATTCACTATTTTGAGTGTTGATTTCCAATAATTATTCTTGATTAATATAATAAAAAAATAAAGATAAGTAAGAATAATGCCAATTACAATTGCGATATTCGGCAAAGTACAATAAATAAATTAAACAATTTTACAATTGTATTTAATATTTAATTATTTATTTATTTTTGTTATTCTTTAATTTACAATTTTCTAACAGTTGGCTTGCAAATTTTTCGTCTTTCCAGGCATAAAATGTTTGATTATATTGGCTAAATAAATCGTCTAAGTAGATTTCAATTATTTTTCTTTGTCCACGATATTTACGAGTCAAATCTCTGTAATTATCCGCTTCAATTGTTTTAATATCTTTATCAATAGGTAGACCAACTATGATATTATGAATAACATTTTCGTTCAAATCTTTCCTTGCAGAATCTTTGTGAGCATATTGAATACAACCTATGATTTTAAAATCCAATAAAGTTGAAGTAGATACTTTTTCGCCTAAGATGACAACATCTAATTCTGGATTTGCTTTGTCAAAAGTAAATTTGGCAACAGTAGATGGAATGAACCCATAATTAAAGGGCATTGCAAGACCTTCGTATTTTATATCTTTGCCATTTTTTCTTTCAATTTTAAATCCATTACTTTCACGGTCATAACTATATATTTTATTTGTCCCGGCAGTAACTTCAATAACACAGTGAGGATTATTTTTTTTTGAAATTGGTCTCAAATCATGATAACCGGTTTTTTCACAAGATGTCATTGTAATAATAACAACTATAAATAGATAGATATATATTTTCATAAGTATTTTAGAGTATTTTAATAAAGGATTTTTTAATTGATTAAATTATTAGAACTATGTTTTATGCTTATTTCAAACTAACTTTAACTCACTGCAAAGTAACTAAAAACTAACTATAGACTGACTTTAAACTAAATTGCCTTTGATGAAACCAATTAATTCCAAATCAAATATTAGTGTTTTGCCAGCCAAAGGTGGATTTGCATCTAATGTAATTGTTTCATCATCATATCCAATAATAGTTACATTTATTGGTTGTCCTTCTGGACTAAAAAGAGTAAGTCCCAATCCCAGTTCCGGCTCTATATCTAATGGTAAATTTGATTTGTCAACTGTAACTTTATACTCTTCATTTCTGAAGCCATAAGCTGATTCTGGCGGTAATGTAATAGATTTTTTATCACCTTGTTTCATTCCCATAACACCATCTTCAAATCCTTCTATCATCATTCCCATACCCATTGTGAATTCCAAAGGGTCTTTATCTATAGAACTATCAAATATATGACCGTCTTCTAATTTTCCTGTATAATGTACTTTTACGATATCACCATTCTCAACAAACATCTATACTCCTATTTTTATATCTTTTTATATCTTTTTTTTATTTGTTTTATTGTTTTTTTATAACTTTAATAAGTTTTAAATATATTTTAAATATATTTTCAAAATTATTTCAATAAGAAAAAAAATAATAAAAAGACTATTAAACCTAAATATTTTTACAATTTAAAAAATATTAGTAAAAATAACTAATTTTTAATTTAGATAATATCGGAAGGACACAATTTAAGAAAAATTAATGAATATTTATTAATTTATTTTAATAAATGTTATATTATTTTATATTTTAATTTCTACTTTTGTCTATTTTGTGTTTTTAATTCGATAAGTTTTCTTGTTATAAATATTTCTTGTTATAAAGTTTTCTTGTTATAAAAAAAGATAGATACAATTATCATAATTAAGCCAATAATCGAAGTGATATAAATTGACTCATTGAGCAAAAGACTTATCCAAAATATTGACAAAAAAGGAGAAATGTAAACCATATTTGCCAAAATAATTGGTTTTTGGGTAGAATTTAGTGCTTTTAGCCACAAAATAAATGTAATTCCCATTTCAAAACAACCAATATATACAGAAGCCCAAAAGCTATTTTCATTAAATTTAATTGTTTTATCAGTTAATATTTGATTTACTTTATTTCCAAAATCAGCCAAAAGTTCGATGTCGGTAATAAGCAAATATATAATTAATGCAAGAAATGAAATAATGAAATTTATACTCAGATTATCATTGCTTTTATTTGTTTTAGATGACTTGATTAGCCAATAAAATGCCCATATAAAACTACTGAATATTGCTAAAAACACACCTTTGGAAAATAAGTAATTCGAAGATGAATTATTCGCAGTTTGAAAATCTGTTAGACTTTGATAAATTATTTTTATATTATTTATATCACCTTTACTTATAATTACCAAAAACCCCAGAAATGACAAAATTATTGAAAAAATCAGTTTGTTTTCAAATATTTCTCGTTTGCTAATTATCATCATAATAATCAAAATTATGGGCCAAAGGTAATTTAGTGTTAGAGCAAGTTGGGCTGTCAATAAAGAATATGCCTCAAATAAAACTATATAATACAGAAAAGGATTTATTAAATAAGTAAAATATTTTTGTATATTTTTTTTAATGATATTACTTTTGATAGTACTGGTTTTGGGCAAATTTGGGGTAGTTTCATTTTTAGAATTTACTTTTGATTTGAGTAATTCAAATAAATCATAAACTAAAAATATTACTATTGAAGTAAAAATTGAAATCAAAAGCACTTCAAACACTTCTAAACCGACAAGGGCAATTTTGAATGCTGTTGCAGCAGTTGACCAAAAAAGAATAGAAACAAAACCCAAAACCAATCCAATATCAATTTTTATATTATTTAGCATAGTTAGATTTTATAAGGTTTTACAGGTTTGTAATATTAATATTATTGTTTTTATTTTGAGATATTTTGTTTTATATAATATTTTAACTAATTTTGTAAACTTATTGTAATAATTATACAAATAATTATCAAAAAGTAATTACTGTTAACAGTAAATTTTCTTGTAAAAATTCTTATGGCGAATGTAGCTCAGCTGGTAGAGCTCCAGTTTGTGGTTCTGGCTGTCGCGGGTTCGAGCCCCGTCGTTCGCCCTCCTTTTTTTCCCTCTGTTACCTACAATAATTAGACAATTATATCTTAATTATTCTGTTTAAACCTAATAAATATTATTATCTTAAACTATTATAAAAACAACTACGGATATAATCTGTAGATTTTCCATTGCATATCTTCTGACTTATAAATAATTCTATCGTGAAGTCTATTTGAGCGCCCTTGCCAAAATTCAAGATAATTGGGTATTAGTCTATAACCACCCCAAAATTCTGGATATTCTACTTTATTTGGGAATCGCTCATTATAATGCTCAACTCTATCTTCTAATGTTTTTCTGTCTTTTAGTACTGCACTTTGTTTTGAAGCCCAAGCAGCAATTTGGCTATCGTGAGGTCTTGAAAAATAGTATTCTTTGGACTCTTCGTGAGTGATTTTTTCGATATTACCTTCGATACGTACTTGTCTTTCTAATTTATCCCAAAATAACAACAAACTTGCTTTATTATTATTTTTTAGTTCGTCACCTTTTCTGCTCAAATAATTGGTAAAAAATACAAATCCACCTTTTGATAATTCTTTCAACAATACGACTCGAGAAGAAGGTTGATTGTTATTATCTACAGTAGATAAGACCATAGCGTTGGGGTCAATAAAGTTTGCTTCTTGAGCCTCATCAAACCAAACTTTGAATTGAGTCATTGGATCTGCATTTACATCGTTTATACTAAGAGAGTCTTGCAAATAATCTTTTCTCATATCGTGCAAATTCATATTATCTCTGTTAATTTATTTTTACTAATTTTATTAATTACTATTAAAATTCTGTACTATTTCAAACTACTATTTCAAATTACTTACAATTAACACAATATTGAAGTTAATTCTCTGCAATTATCAAAAAAAAATATTAATTAAATATTATAAATAATTAGTTTTAAGTTTTTAAATTATTTTAACTCAAATTAACTCAACTCTAAATTAAACAAGAATTTAGTAATTTCATAATATAGTT
>JBDNHS010000459.1:0-20614 GCA_041688685.1 Kapaibacterium sp. (SeqCode) | reverse complement strand
ATTGGTGCAAGTAGAGGTATTGGATTTGGTATAACCGAAAAATTGATAGAAGAAGGTAATAATGTATATACTCTATGTAGAACAAAATATGATGACTTACTTTTAACAGGAAAAGATAAAATTATTAAACATTTTGAATATGATGTTACAAATGATTTTGTTTTGACTGGTTTGCCAGAAACCTTAGACTGTTTAATTTATTGTCCAGGTAATATTAATCTTAAACCATTCCCGAGACTTAAAATTCAGGACTTTTATGATGATATTAACCTTAATTTATTTGGTGCAATAAAAATTTTACACCAAACAATTAATTTGTTAAAGAAAGGCAACAATCCATCTGTTCTTATGTTTAGTAGTGTTGCCGTCAAACTCGGTATGAGTTATCATACTAGCACATCAGCAAGTAAGTCTGCTGTCGAAGGGTTTATTAAGTCTCTTGCCTCTGAGTACGCTCCAACAATTAGATTTAATGCTATTGCACCATCTCTTACAGATACTCCACTTGCAAGTCAATTGCTTAGTAATGAAGAAAAAAGAAAACAACTAGCGGATAGAAATCCACTCAAAAGAATTGGTAGAGTTGAAGATATAGTTGAGATGAGCTTGTTTTTGACTTCAGATAAAGCCACTTACATCTCCGGACAAATAATTGCCGTTGATGGTGGAATGAATACTCTTAAATAATCAAATTACAAATATCTATTAATATTACTTCTATATTTATTCTTAATTCATTTGGAATGAATCTTTTAGATGTTGACAGGTATTTATTTGTAATATAGGAATACAAAGAAGTTGCTATAATTAGATGGAATTAGATAGAAATATATGCAAAATAAAATATTAAGATTATTATTAGGTGACCAATTAAATATTAATCATTCTTGGTTCAAAGATAGTAACTCAATTAATGTTACATATATTATGATTGAGTCTTTATCTGAGACTAATTATACAACTCATCATGTACAAAAAATTGTCTCCTTTTTTTTGTCTATGAGATTATTTGCCCAAAAATTAGTTGAAAATGGTTTTGAGGTCATTTATTTAAAATTAGATGACGAAAACAATAAGCAAAATTTTGCTGAAAATATATTACATTTAATTGAAACCAATAATTTTAAAGAATTTCAATATCAACTACCTGATGAATATCGATTAGATTTAGAATTGTCTAATTTATGTGGAATATTAAATCAAAAGAATGTAATTACTAAATTTTGTGACACTGAGCATTTTTTAACTGAAAGAAATTATTTGGATATTAATTACCCAGATAGAAAAACTTACTTGATGGAAAATTTTTATCGAAAAATTAGAAAAGAATATAATATTTTAATTGATAATGGAGTGCCGACTGGTGGCAAATGGAATTTTGATTCCGAAAACAGACAAACCCTCAAAAAAAGTCAATCTATTCCTAAGCCTTATTTACCTCAAAAAAATCTAACCAAAAGTTTCAAAAATGAAGTTAAATCAATTGTTGAATTACTTAATAATAAATCGATAAATTATATTGGCAGTATTGATATTGAGAATTTTTATTGGGCAGTTACAAGAGAAGATTATTTAGAGCAATTTGATTTCTTTTTAGAATTTATGCTTGAGAATTTTGGTAAATACCAAGATGCAATGGAAAATAATAACTGGTCGTTATTTCACTCAAGAATTTCATTTGGATTGAATGTCAAACTCATCTCGCCAGTTGAAATAATTAATAAAGCAATTGATTATTGGCAAAATCACCAAGAAAGAATTTCTATTGCACAATTAGAGGGTTTTGTAAGACAAATTATAGGGTGGCGTGAGTTCATTAGGGTAATTTACTGGAAGTTTATGCCAGAATATAAGGGCAAGAATTTTTTTGGTAATACAAACAAATTACCCAATTATTATTGGAATGGCAACACAAAAATGAACTGTATGTCAAAGACAATTTCTCAATCTTTAGAATATTCTTATGCTCATCATATTCAGAGATTAATGATAACAGGTAATTTTGCGTTATTGACAATGATTGATCCAAAAGAAATAGAACAATGGTATTTGGGAATTTATATTGATGCAGTCGAATGGGTGGAATTACCCAATACAATTGGAATGAGTCAATTTGCTGATGGTGGGCTTTTGGCTACTAAACCATATATTTCATCTGCAAATTACATAAATAAAATGAGTAATTATTGCGGTAGTTGTTATTATGATAAGTCCAAAAGATATGGCGAAAAAGCCTGCCCATTTAATAGTTTATATTGGAACTTTTTGGAAGTGAAAAAAGAGCAACTCTCGAAAAATAATAGAATGGCAATACCTTATGCTAATTTAAATAAGATGCAAATCACAGAAAAAAATAAAATAATTGAACAGGCAAATGAATTTTTGAATAATATTGAAAATTTGTAAAAACAACCTTTAGGGTACATAAATTCATCAAAAACACCTTATTTCTTACCAAATTTTAGTTTACTAAGTAAAATTTTATAATTTTGTTATAATTACTTTTGTCATTTTTTTATATTTATAATTTATCTCTGTTTAACTGAATATATTTGAACGAAGAGTAAAATTATAATTATAAGTTTGATTAATTAAACAAAATAGATTAAATGGAAAACAAATACTCTTCGGTGCATTATGGTTCATATCTTGGATTAGAAAAAATCTTAGGCTCCCAAAATCTTCGCAGCTCAGAATTAGGAGAAACAGCCCACGATGAAATGCTTTTTATCATAATTCATCAAGTTTACGAATTATGGTTCAAACAAATTACTTGGGAATTAGACTCTGTTTGTAAAATGTTTAATACAAATTCAGTATTAGAAACAAATATTGGAATTGCAGTTGCAAGATTAAATCGTATCACCGAAATCCAGCAAATTCTAATTGACCAAATTAGAGTATTGGAGACAATGACCTCTTTGGACTTTTTGGATTTCAGAAATTACCTTATACCTGCATCTGGATTTCAAAGTTTTCAATTTAGAATTGTAGAAATTAAATTAGGGCTTAAAAATACAAAAAGACTTACTTATAACAAAAAAGTATATTCTTCTGTATTTTCTGAAGAGCAACAAAATGCACTAAATAAAGTTGAGAATGAACCAAGTTTTTTTGATTTGGTGGAGAAGTGGTTAGAAAGAACTCCATTTTTGAATTTTGATGGGTTTGAATTCAAATCACATTATTTGGATTCTGTTGCAAGAATGACAGAAAGAGAAAAAAATGCTATAGAACAAACTGAATATATCAGTGCTGAAGATAAAGAAATCAGAATCAGAATGCTTATGGATACTCAGACCTATATTCAAAATTCAATGATTGAAGAATATCACAATGAGCAAATAGCCAAGGGCGAAGTAAGATTATCTTATAAAGCAACTATAGCTGCTTTATTAATTAACTTATATCGAGACGAACCAATATTGAGAAATCCATTCAACTTTTTATCTAAAATCACAGATGTAGATGAAATGTTTACTATGTGGAGAAGCAGACACTCTCAAATGGTATTGCGAATGCTGGGCAAAAAAATGGGTACTGGTGGATCGTCTGGTTATGATTACCTGAAACAAACAGCAGACCAACATCATATTTTTAGAGATTTGCATAATATATCTACTCTACTTATCCCGAGGTCAGAGCTTCCAGAGTTACCGACCAATATGAAAAATATGCTCGGCTTTAATTTTTGATTTCAAATGAAGTTTTGAAATAATAAAATACAAAAACACCTTAGCGTTTTCTAAATACTAAGGTGTTTGTAGTTTAACTCGATTTTTTAAATTTATACACTATTCAATTAATATTATAAAAACTTATTAAGTGTATATTTAACACTTTTCAAAAAGATTTGCAATCCTTGAGTAACACCTAAGTTCCCATTCAATTGATTTTGTTTATAGTCAAGTAAATCTTGGTGAATTAAATTATAAGGGAGCTCATAGTTATTAAAAGTTTCAGGTAATTCATTTTTGGAAATGAAATACATATTTTGTTTATACCAAAATTCAATATCAGGGTTTTCCCAAAATTCCATTCTAAAAACATCATAAACTTTAAAATTATGTTTAGCAAATTTTGCTGCCCAATAACTCATCCATTGTTCATTTATGTGATTCATTCCGCCTTGATTAGGTATTGCAGCAGAAAATATTATATTATCTGTTGCATTTACTAACGTTTTAACAAAATTATCAGCAGATTGTTCACTCAAGTGCTCTGCAACTTCTAAAGTTATTGCCAAGTCAAATTTTCTACCAAAATCTTGGAATTGTTCTAAATCTACTTTTTTGATTTTATTTTTATCACAGACAACCATATCCATATTTAGATAATGACCATCAGCACCCAAATAATCCGCGACTCCATTTTGTTCAAATACTTTTAGCCAAGTACCTAATCCACAACCAATATCAATGACTGATTTTGGGTTTAAATGCTGAATAAAAGAAGGAACAATCAACGAAGCTGAATTTGTATTATGAATTTTTTCATCGTGAGTATATCTTACTTTAGCCATTAATGTTATATATATGAATTGATTTAAATTATTCTTTTACAAATTTACCAAATATTGTTGTTTTTTCATTAATTAATTGATAAAAATATATTCCTGATTCAAATTTTGAAATATCAATTCTAATATTTGATTGATTTGATATATTTTGATTTTTTATCTCATTACCAATTAAATTATATATTTTCATATCGCTATAATTATTAATATTATTGATATTCAAGTTGTCTAAAACTGGATTTGGATAAATTTCTTTATATCCTTTATCATCATTGTCATAATTAACAAATTCTTCTTCAATTCCTGTTATATTATCCTTTGTTTCTCCACATAATTGCCAATCAGTTACTTCATGGAATTGCATTGCTGTGCCGGTAGCAGCACTGATACCTATGAATGAATATTGATCTTGGTCAAGTTTGATGTAGTTGCCAAAATCGAAATCATTAAGAATTAAACTATTCAAAAAATCATTAAGTGATTTACTAACAGATACTTCCAATTTTTTGTTCTCATATTCATAATTCAAATTAAAATAATAAATTGAAGAATCACCCAAGACTTCAACTATATCAGTCTTTTCTTTAATCAAAGCATTTGATGTGTGATTAGCAATATTTGGCATTTCTTTATTACTAAATATTGCCAAATGATTACCATTAGGGTCATATATATTATCTAAACTCAAATAGTTTCCAAATAAATCTATTTCGATAGCCAAACTATTGGGAATGCCTGCAAAACCAATTCCGCCACCACTACTACCTACTATCTCACGTTTAAAGTTTTGAAATATTAGTGCAAATCCATCTGCCCCTGGGAAAGATTGTTCGAACATTTTATTATTATTACCATTATAAACCCTAAAAGCAAAGTTTGTGGTAAATCCTTTTTTGATATTTAATTTGTCTCTAAGCCAAAGATGTCCTACTTGCAGAGATTTATTCTCAGTTAATATTATACCTTTATTATTTAATTTAAAATTACCACCTGTTCTAAATAGTGTAGAATTGAAAACAGAATCTCTAATTCCAAAATTAGGTATTATTATTTCACTGATCAATGTATCAATTATATAAACACAATCTAAATTATCAGTAATTGTTGCTATATATTTGCCAGTTTTTGTAATTTCAATTGAGTCTTTAGTTGAATTATTACTCCATTTTATACTCTTTATATTTTTATAGTCTTTTAATTTTAAATAATTTACATAATAAAAACAATCACCGTCACTGTAAGTATCAAATGTATATTCTACTTTTATGTAAATATTTTTGGACAGAAATTCATTAGGAACTAAAAATCTTTTGCCTTCTTCCCCTTCTTTTGCATTATAATTTGTTCCTCTACAGCCCAACATACTTTCTATTACTGTACCTGGCTTTCCACCTTCTACTCTTTCTATTATATTGTTATATTCCTTTGACATATATAAAGTTCCACCACTTCCACCGCCACCAGGTCCATGGCAACCACTAGCTAAAGTTCCGGCTTCATTTCTGTTATTTAAACTACCTCCATTACCACCATTTGCTCTAAATGTTAAATCCCCAGTAACAATGTCAGCAATAATCAAAAGTGTTCCGCCACCGCCACCGCCACCTGCGCCATCCAAACCTGCAATTTTGGGGTTTGTGTTACCATTTGAAGTTATAGTATAATTGTTTGATGTAAGAACGCGAGTATAAATTACAACAATACCGCCACCTTCCGCTCCTCCTGTACCTACATTATTATTAGATTGACCGGCACCGCCGCCGCCACCCATAATTATTGGATAGTCTTTAAAGTATGATATTCCACCACCTAAACCATTTTCAATTTTTTGATAAATCCCACCACCCCAAATATAAGGGTCACCTCCTTGTCCACCAAATGACAAGTTCCCACCGCCGCCACCGCCTGCATTAGTGGCATTTCCACCGCCGCCACCATTTGCATTTTTTCCTTTTCCTGCAGCATAATTAAAATCATATTCTACTATACCTTCTCCTTTATTGGCAGAAAGACTACTATTGTATGTGTAAAAATATTTATCTTCTTTTTGAGCATTATTATTTTTCGAATTATAGTAACTACCACCACTAAATCCTTTGCCACTGACATCGATATTATTGTATAAATTAATTGAGTCTTGTGCATACAAAACCAATACCCCTCCTGTTTTGCCATTCCAAGCTGGAGTAACTGGATTTTGATTAATATTCAAATTTAGATTTTTTTCTACCTTTATAAATTGTACAACCGAATTAAAGTCATATCCACTCTTTAATTCATACTTCATTAGAAACTCATTGTTATTTAGTACATCTAATATTTCATTAAATTCATACTTTCCTGCTCCATTAAAGTCTAATATATCGCCAAATTTTTCTGTATTGGACTTATCTATTTTAGCACCATTCATTTGTATAATAAAAACCAAATCCCCTTTTTTGAGGTTATTACCTCCTTCGATTATTACCTTATTATCGCATTTAATAAATTCTTTAATATTAAAATATTCATTTTGCGAATATATATTGTTAAAATTAATTATAAATATAAAGATTATAATTATCGAAGTAAACACTTTTGATTTTTTCATATTTTTTCTTTTAATTGTTTTTTTATTTATTTAATATATGAATAATTTATATTAATAACAACAAAATAATATTCAAAAAGTTACACTTTTTTGAATAATGTAAAATATTAGCCATAATTATACTATTAACCATAATTATTGTCAGTTTGATTCCACAATTTTATAATCTTTAACTTTTTTTATAATTTAAAGATTCTTTTTTTAATTAATAATTATTAGCATTTAATATGTAATGATTCAATTCATTAAAAAACCTAAGTCAAATTATAACAAGGCATTTGAAACAAATCAAACCCTAAATATTGTATTATCAAACCAACAATATGTTTATTCTGGGATTATTTCATCCTTATAAATCTTTACGAATCTTTATAAAATAATATTTGGCACCTGTCTTGAAGTATTGTTATTATACATTTAAAAAAGTTTAAATTTGAGGTATAAAATGCTTAATAGTAGCCAATCAAATAAATTTGACAAGTATATCTACAAATTGATAGATAATGCTGACAGAGTAGAAGTAGAAGAAAAAGAAATTGATAAGTTAGCAAATTATCTATATAACTTAGATAGAAAATTTGATGATAATTCTAAAAAAACAGAAAATATCAAAAATGAAATTGAAAAGTCATTTGGTATGATTATCTCGAAAGAGATAGACACAAATTCTATGATTAATGAAAGATACAGAAATCTTGGTAGAATGATAAGAAACTGATAGATAAGAAATTAATTTTGAATTTTTATTAGAAATTATAATAATTAATAGGGTAAAAAATGCTAAAAGAATTATACACAGCAGCACTTGGAATGCAAAATCAGCAAACAAGATTAGAGGTTGTGGCTAATAATATGGCAAATGCAACTACTACAGGCTTCAAAAGAGATAGTGTGTTTGAAAGGAATCTAATAGATGCCAGAGCACATTTCTACAATGTACCTGGTGATGCAGAACAAAATGACTCCCCTATTGGTTCATATACAGATTTTAAACAAGGTGCTTTCCAACAGACTGATAATCCATTAGATTTAGCTATTCAGGATGAAGGATTTTTCGTTTTGCAAGATGAGGAAGGAAAGAAGTTTTTAAGTAAAGCAGGGCATTTTACAGTATCTAAGGATGGGTATATTGTAGCCATGGATGGCAAAATGCTCGCTGGAGAAGACGGTCCTATCAACATACAAAACGAATTCATTGCTAATTTCGGATTAGTTGAAGATAAAAGAGCAACAAATGTCAAAATAACAGACGATGGAGAAGTATTCGTTAATAACCAAAGTATCGCAAGGATTGCCATCGCTAAGGTTACCGAATTGAATGTATTAGAAAAAGCAACAGGTTCAGATTTTATCTTGACCGATGATTCCTTTGTCGAATATATTCCTTCAGATAAAGTTACAATCAAACAAGGTTGGATTGAGAGTTCTAATTTGGATATTATCGGTGAGATGGTAGAAATGATAGAATTACAAAGACATTATGAAGCTGGTAGCAAAGTAATTCATACTAATGATAGTACCTTAGATGGTGCAATCAAATTAGGTAGATATTTTTAAGTAAATACTTTTAAGTAAATAATTCTAAACAAGTTGAAAATTACTTTATTACTTTTGGAAAGCCCTTTAATTTTTTTTTATTTTTTAATTAGTGAATTTATATCTTTGTCCATATTTATGGAAAAACTTAAAGTTCAAGGAAGAACGTTATGGATAAAACTCTAAGATCAGCCGCATCAGGATTAAATGCTCAACAAAGATTTGTTGAGATTATCTCAAATAATATTGCAAACGTAAATACCACTGGATTTAAAAAATCAAGGCCTGAATTTCAAGATTTATTATATGAGACTTTGAAACCAGCTGGTAATAATACCAGAGTTGGTAATGAGCCTCTAAACGAAGTGCAAATCGGGTCGGGTACACAATTAGTATCTACAACAAAGATGTTTAGACAAGGTGATATCAAACAAACTGATAATCCTTTGGATATGTCTATTGTTGGTGAAGGGTTCTTTACTATTAGAAAACCAGATAACTCATTGAGTTATACCAGAGACGGTTCTTTTAAGATGGACAGAAATGGACAATTAGTAACATCACAAGGTAATATTTTAGACCCAGGATTAAGAATCCCTGATGATGCGATGGATGTAAAAGTTACCAGAGATGGATATGTGAGTTATCTTACTCCAAATAGTACAGAACATCAAACACTTGGACAAATAGAATTAGCTCGATTTATTAATCCAGCAGGATTAAGAGCAGTTGGAGATAATCAATTTGTTGCTACGCCGGCTTCTGGTCAAGCAATATTTCAACAACCAGGCTCCAATAACACTGGTGAAATTTATCAAAATCATTTAGAGTCTTCTAATGTTGATATTGTCGAAGAAATGGTAAATATGATTACAGCACAGAGAGCTTACGAACTAAATTCAAAATCGGTAAGAACAGCAGATGATATTTTGGCTACTGCGGTACAATTAAAACGATAAGAATTTAAGGATTTGAATTAATTAAAATAAAAAGTAATTTAGAACTAACATTTTTGAAGAGTAAGTAATATTTTATGTAAAATTATTAAATGGAATTAAGATGAATAATTTAAAAAATATTAATAATCGAATAAATTTAAATATAGTTAGAAATAATCATAATAGTTTATTCCAGAAAACAAACAGTCAATATTATCTCAATTTAGATGGTATGCACTTATTAAAGTTAGGTTTGGTTTTATTTTTTAAATTGAGTATTCTACTTTTATTTTTTATTGTTATTAGTTATCAGTTAAACTCACAGACAAATCTCAATAATAAAACCTCAAATAGTTACAACTCTTCATTTTCAGGCAATAGACTACAAGATATTATTAAAGATAATATTACCACTGGATTTGCAACTCCCCATACTGACTTAGAAATAATAATATTACAAAATGTTCCAGACCTTAATTTTAGAGAAGAAAACGTTTCAGCTCAAATAAATGACACTAATTTAATGTTAAAAGGTATATCTAATATAATTTTAGAGTTTTTAAATTCGGACTCTGAAATAATAAAGACCTATAATGTCCCAATTAATATTAAAACATTTCAAAATGCTTACATCACAAATAAAACTATTAAAATTGGCGAATATTTGACTGAAGATTGTTTACATTTAGCCAAATTAGAAACTACTTCTTTGAGTTCTGATGATTATTTGAATAAAAATAATTATAAAAATTTTATTGGTAACTCTGTAATAAAAAATATTATCAAAGGTAATGTTATTTTGAGAGAATATCTAGATGATAATACTGGCGTAAAAAGAGGTGAGAATGTAACTTTATTGGTCAAAAATGGAATTGTAACTATACGATCTAATGGAGTGGCATTAACTAATGGGAAAATTGGCGAAGAAGTAAAAGTCCAAAGACAAAATGGAATTTCCTTGTCTGGTACAGTGATAGAGAACAAAATTATTTTACTTAAATAATGAATTTAGTAAATAATTGTAAATAGAAAATTAAAAAAGAAAGATATTTATGAATATATTTTCATTTTTCTTCATATTAATTATGAAAATAAACTAATTTTTCATAACTTGTAAATGAATAAAAATTCATAAAGCAAAAAACTTAAATTGTCAAAAAAACTTACAGAATACACTTTTAAATTTTGAATTTCTTTAAAAAGTTAAAATTTGCACGGTAATTGATAATTGAGAAATGCATAAACAATTTTTCTATAAAAATTAATTAATAAGGTGGAAAAATGTATAACCAAATACACACATCCGAAATGACTTTTTCTAAAACTAATCTTATTAATTTAAATCAAAAGTTTAAATTAATAAATCTAGCTTTTTTGTTTGTATTATTTTTATCCATAGATTATAATACAGCAAGAGCACAATTCATTCAAAATAGTGCACAATCTTTATTTTCTGATGTGAAAGCATTCAGAGAAGGTGATGCACTTATGGTATTTATAATGGAAGACACCCAAGCGGATAATTCTGCTTCTACTACTTCGGATAGAAGCTCAAACTTAGGACTTGGCGCTAATCTTAGATTAGGTACTCCTCAAACAAATATAAATACTGACATCAATACAAGCAATCAATTCAGTGCGAATGGTAAAACAGCTCGTAATGAAAGAATCAGGTCAAAACTAAGTGCAAGAGTAATTAGCACTGAACCAAACGGTAACTTGATTATTGAAGGAAAAAGAACAACAAGAGTCAATGGTGAAACTCAAACTATTACAATTTCTGGAGTTGTAAGACCTGTAGATGTGTTACCAAACAATTCTGTTCATTCTTATAATGTTTTAGATTTATCACTATTGATTGAAGGTGATGGCTCTATTACAGAAGTACAAGAACCTGGATTAATAACAAAATTTTTAAGAATATTATTTTAAGATTATTATTTAAATATTACTTTGTTGCTTAATCTACTGTCTTAACATTTAACTTATAATTTACTATGAAATCTAACAACAATAGAAAAATAGTTTATGCAATTATAAGTTTGGAAATGAACTAAAAATATTACAAATAATGTATCCAAATTACAATTTAGAATAACTGTTAAATGAAAAATCAAACTACAAATATTAAACTAATTAAATTATATATAAATAAAGCAATACTTTTTATTATTTTATTTAGTTTTATAATATTAAATAGCTCTGATGCTGCAAGAATTAAAGATATTGCTGCTTTTGATGGATTTTCATCTTCTCAGGTAATTGGATATGGATTGGTAGTCGGTCTTAATCAAACTGGTGATAATCAATTATCATCTTATACAAATCAGTCAATAATTAATATGTTGAAAAGATTTGGACTAACTTCTGAACAAAGAAATAATAGAACAAGAAATGTTGCCGCTGTAATGGTTACTGCAACTATCCCTACTTTTACTAAAATTGGACAAAAAATAGATGTTGTTGTTTCATCAATGGGTGATGCAACTTCTCTTCAAGGTGGCACACTATTGATGTCAACTTTATCAGTATCAAATGGTAAAGTAATTGGAAACGCTCAAGGTCCGGTTACAGTTGGTGGTTATGATGTTAGAAGTTTGGGCAGTCAAGTATCGAGAAATATGACTACATCTGGAAGAGTACCAAATGGCTTAATACTTACAGAAAATATTGAAGGTCAGTTTGTTAATAATCAACAATTAAAAATATCATTGAGAAGTCCTGATTTTTCAAATATTGCCAGAATGACCAGAGCTATTAATCAAACCCCAGGTTTACAAAATAGTACAACGCCAATTGATGCATCGACAGTTCAAATTCAACTACCAAATAATTTGACGCAAATTCAATAAATGGATTTGATTGAAAGAATCGAATCTATAGATATTGAAAATGACTTAGTGGCAAAGGTAGTTATTAACGAAAGAACTGGTACAATCGTAGTTGGTGGTAATGTAGAAATTTTGCCTACAGTTATTGCACATGGTGGATTAGATATTACAATCCAGAGACAATTAATTGTACCACAACCTGCACCATTCACAATTTTGCCGCCAAGAATTGGAGAAACTGCAAATATTGAAGCAAAAGAAGAAAACAACAAAGCTTATCCCCTTACAATAGTTAATTCAACTGTTGAAGATATGGCCGCTTCATTAAATTTATTGCAAGTAAAACCAAGAGATTTAATTGCGATTTTTCAAGCTCTAAAAGAGTCTGGTGCCTTACAAGCAGAGTTAGTTATACAATAGTTACAACTTTTATTTTTAATACTTTTTGAGTTTTGTCTGTTAAGTTTACTTTATAATTGAATTATCTTTCATATTTGATAATAATTTGAATTTCTATGTAACATTTAAGACTTTATAACATTACTTTAATAAATAAGTTTATGAATATTTTTTCATTTAAGTAATTACACTTACAAAACTAATTACTAAAATTATTAAATTAATTCAAAATAAATTACAATTATCAAAAATGAATATTTCGACTCAAATCAATAATAAACCAAATAATACAGCTCACAAAGTTGACAGTTTACCAATGGCTTCCAAAATGCCCTCGGCTAATTTTGGTGTTGGTAATAATAATGAATTAAGTAAAAATAGTGTTTTTGATAGTCAATTAGAAAATTTAAAGAACAACAATTTAACTAAAAATAGAACTAATAAAATTTCTAAGTTTTCTGAGAATGAAGAAGCTGAGTTCGCTAAAGTAGCACGTGGATTTGAGTCAATGTTTATCAATATGGTTTACAAAGGACTAAAGTCTGCTATGCTTGAAGAGAAAAAGAGCGAAATGACTTTTGGTGCAGATACATTAGAAGGTTATACTGATATGGCTTTCTCTGATGAGTTGTCCAAAAAAGGTAATGGTATTGGTATTGCTGATATGATTTATCAAAATTTAACTGGCGACAAATTAGGCAATATTCGAGAATTAGATTCAAAAACTTATAATAAATTTATAAGTGAAATGAAGCCAATAAATATTAATGAAAAGCCGATTACAATTAGGGAAACTTCTAGTATTTTGGACGTAGAAAAAGACAATTCTTTTGTTCCTGATGAAGGGATTGGTGATGAGATAGCAAAAAATAAAGTTGTTAAGAATAATTTGAGTAATAAATTAGAAGAAAGACTTTCTAATTATGATGAGTTTATTAAAGAAGCGTCAGAAAAATACTCCGTACCTGTCAATTTGATTAAGTCCGTGATTTCTGCTGAATCTTTTGGTAAATCTGATGCCGTTTCGAAAGTTGGTGCAAAAGGATTGATGCAATTAATGGATGGAACTTCCAAAGACTTAGGGGTCAAAGACCCTTTTAATCCTAAAGATAACATAATTGGTGGAACAAAGTATCTTAGATTAATGATGGACAAATTTGATGGCAATTTAGAGAATGTATTATCTGCATATAATGCTGGACCAGGCAATGTTGTAAAACATAATGGAGTGCCACCATTTCAAGAAACAAAAAGTTATATTAATAGAGTAAAGCATTATTTGGAATTATACTCTAATGATAAACCAGAAACATCGAACGTTAATTCTAATAATGTTAGTCCTAACAATGTTAATTCTAATAGTGCAGAAAAAGATAAATTGGAACTATTAAAAGCATTACAAAATAATTATTCTAACCCAAATAAAAATGTAGATGAGTTTATTTTTTAATTCAAAGTAAATTAGTTATTTTGAAATATTCATAAAGTAAAAAAAAAAAATGTATTTATCGATTTGAATCAGAAAATATATTTTAAAGGCTAATTAAAGTAAGATGCAGGAGGCACATTATGATTGACAAGTTAATTGATTGTTTGGAAGAAGAAAAGAATTTAATATACAAATTGTTAGAATTGTCCAAAAGTCAACAAAATAGTTTAATTAAATACGATATTAACCAACTTAATGAAATAACACCGAATCAAGAGTTTCTTCAAAAGAAGTTAAAAAAATATGAAGAATACAGAATTAAATTGTTAATGAATTGGTTGAATATAAGTTCGAATGATGCTATGAGTCTTAAATTATCTACTTTAGAAAAAAAATTAGATAAAGAAAATATGAAGAAATTAAGACCATTAAGATTGGAATTACAAAAATTGGTATTAGATTTGCAGGGTTATACTTTGAATAACAGAGTTTTAGTTAATAAAGCTAAACAAAGTATTCAAGGAATAATGATGATGTTTACCAGAAATGGTAATCAAATAATAAACCAAAAAGTTTAAATCGAAGTACTTAAATCTTATTTTTGAAATCTATTGTTTAATTCAACAAGTTTAGGGAACTTATTGAAATTAGTAAAAACAATAAATACTAAATAAATTATAAATTTGATATTACTAAGTTTTAGGGTGTTCTATGCAAAATAACAGTGTTTTTACAGATGAATATGCAGATGAATTTATTAGAGCAATACTATCTGAAAAAGATGGACAAGATTATAAACTTTTGGCTGAAGAAATGACTCAGGCAATGCTTAATTTTACTGAAACATTAACAGATGATGAAGTTTTTGATATAAAAACTAAATTACAAGTTTCAGCTAAGAAATTGCCGGATAATTTTGCAGATGTTGCTAAAATTGAAGGGAACTTAGCATTAATCAAAGGTATGGTTAGATTTAATTCTAATCTTGATGAATGTATTGATTACCTTACTATGGCTCAAAAATTAAAATATGGTAAAACTGGTGAGTTGATTCACAAAGTGGACATGGTTGGTAAAATATTGAACAACTATCTATCTACAAAAGTTTTTGCACAATATTAGCTTTCACAATATCATGGTATTTTTTCTATTTAAGTTTTCACAGGAAGTGATTCTTAATTGATATTAAATTAATGTTTTTCAAGTTTTATAAGTTTTATAATCTTAACATATTTAATATCCATATAATTCAGGATGAAATTATGGCTTTTGGCTCATTAGAAATAAGCAGAAGAGCTTTAAATGCTCAAAGGTATGCGTTGGATGTTACTAGTAATAACATCGCCAATGTTAATACTGAAGGCTATTCTCGAAGACAAGCTATAATTTCTGAAAACACGCCTACATTCAACTCTCCCAATTTCAACGGAAGTGGTGCAATAGTTGATAAATTAAGAACTTTTAGAGAAGAATTCTTTGACAAAGAAATTCGTTCATCTATTACTCGAAGTAGCACCTACACAGCAGACCAACAAATATTACAAAGAATTGAAGCAATTATTTCAGAACCAACAGATAACACTATTGGTAATGTATTAAATGAGTTTTTTAATAAATTTGATGAATTAGCAATCAAACCTGAAAGTGAAGCTCATAGAGATAGTGTTTTAAGTATAGCCAAAACTTTGACAGATAGATTTAACTCCACTTCTCAATCATTAATCGATACAAGATTGCAAGTCTTGAATAGTCTAAATAACAAAGTTGGGGAATCTAACTCTATTATTGATAATATCGTTAACTTAAACAAAGGATTTTCTGCAAATCAATCATTAGCTCAAAATGATGCTCAAACTATGGTTGATCAAAGAGAACTCGAATTAGAAAAATTATCTAAGTTTGGTAATGTAAATTCAAGTTTGAATAAAGATGGGACAATAAATGTATATTTAAATGGTATTAATGTTGTAACTTCCCAAATTGGTTCTAAATTAGCAGTAAACGAAGCTACAAATAATATCACTGGTGAAAAAACAGCGAGTATTTTTAAAGTAGATAAAGATAATAATGTTTTAAGCAAAATTAGTCTTGAAAGTGGCGAAATTGGAAGTCTATTAAATCATTATAACGTAACTTTGGACGATAAAGACTCTTCGGGTGAGTTTTCTATACATTCACAATTAAACACATTAAGCAAAGCGGTTGCTGAAAAGGTAAACTCTTTGTTACAAACCGGATATGGTTTAGATGACTTAACTGGTGCTCCAAAAGGTAGGAATTTTTTTGAATCTTCTGACAAAAATAATCTGAACATTTCAGCTCTTAATATCACAATTAGCAAAGATGTTATTGGACAACCAAGAAATATTGCTTTGTCAGATAAACCTAATGAACCTGGAAATAATAAAATAGCATTAAAAATTGCAAGACTTAATGAAGATACACGGTTTTTGGAGAATAAGAAACCAATAGAATTTTATAATCAATTAATTGGTAGAATTGGAATTAGGTCAAGAGAAGCTGATAATGGAGTCAAAACTTCAAAACTTATTAACGAACAGCTAACTAATCAAAGAGAAAGTATTATTGGTGTTAATTTGGATGAAGAAGCAGTAAATATAGTGAAATTTCAACAAGCATTCGAAGCTGCTTCACGTTCTTTAAATGCAATAAACGAGATTTATACTACCATAATTAATTTAGGGAGATAAATACTATGAGAATAACAGCAAAGTCAATTTATATGCCTTTTCAAAGAAATTTGGAAGAAATTCAAAGCAGAAGAAATTTAGAACAATTAAAACTATCTACTGGAAAAGAATTCCATTCTCTTGGGCAAGGTCCTGATAAAATAGTAGATGCGAAAAATTTTACAAAAAAAATTGACCAATTAGATAATTATATTGATGTAGTTGATGAATCATTATATGAACTTTATGAAATAGATGATAAATTAAGAAATGTTTCTGATAAAATTCAGAGTATTAGAGAACTCGCTATCGATGCAACTAATACTGGAGTTACGCCTGGTGTTTCAAGTTTAGGGTTTTGGATTAAAGGTCACATGGAAGATATGATTAATCAATTAAATTCAGATTATAATGGACATTATTTATTTTCTGGCACCAAAACAACTGCTTTATCGATTACAACTGACCCAAACGCAAATAATAAACCATTTGAATTAGTCGAAGAAACACCTACTGCTCAAAATCCATCAGGATTCAAAGTTATTTTTAAAGGAAATAACGAAGAAAGAGTAATTAATACCGACCCAAGAAATACTGAGAAGATAAATGTAGTAGCAAATGAGATTTTGATGGTGAATGGTAAAAATATATTTGAAACTACAATAGAACTATATAATAAACTTTCATTCAATGACAATGGCAAAAGAAGAGTTGAGGGAGAACCATTAACTAAAGGTGATGTAGGTAAAATCAGTGGGCTACAAAAAGAACTTTCAGATATTTATGATGAAATCAATAAAGTTACTGGAAGAAATGGTACAAAAATCAATCGAATGACTTCTTTATCAGAATTAATGAAAAATGAAATAGTTAGATTAAAAGATTATCGTTCATTTAAAGAAGATGCTGATATGGTTGACGTTTCGATGAACTTGAAAAGAGAAGAAAATGCCTTAAATTACACCCTACAAATAGGTGGTACATTAAATAAATTAAACTTATTTGATTTTCTCAGATAGGTTTGTTATTTTTGAAAATGAATTATAACACAAGCTTAAGTATAATTGTTGGACTCTGCGTGATTTTTGGTGCCTACATCTTAGATGGGGGTATTTTAAATTCGTTATTTAATTTACCTGCACTTCTTATTGTAGTTGTGGGTACTATTGCTGCAGGTAGTGCTGGTAGTACTTTCAGACAATTAAGAAACATACCTATTTTAATAAAAATTGCTTTTTTCCCTAACCAGTATGATATTGAGAAAATAATAAAAAAAATTATAGTTTTTTCAATTCATTCTAGAAAAGAAGGAATTTTATCATTAGAAGATAAATTGGATGAAATTGAAAATAATTTTTTGAAAAAGTTATTTCAAATATGTATTGATGGTGCAGACAAAAAAACTTTAAGAGAAGTATTTGAAATTAATATTAGTCAGATTAACGATAGACACCATTCAAATATCAACTTTTTTAATAAACTTGGTGGTTATTCTCCTACAATGGGTATAATTGGAACTGTAATGGGTCTAATCAACACATTAGCAGCAGCTGGTGGCGAACCAAATCAATTAATAAGACATATTGCAACTGCTTTCATCGCGACTCTCTGGGGTATTCTATTGGCTAATATGTTATGGTTCCCAATTGCTGACAAACTTAAGACGTTAAATGATGAAGAATTAAATATAAATCAAATAATGTTCGAAGGAGTTTATGGAATTGCAGCCGGTGAAGTACCAACAGTAATTCAAGCCAGATTAGTATCTTACTTTCCTTCAACAGACCAACCAAGAATAAATACTATTCTTACTGAATTAATTAGAGAAACTTCTAAAAATATCAAATAAATCCAATCTACATTTAATATTACTCATTATATATATTTAAAATATTATCAACATTGTTGTTAGTAATTATTAATAATTTTAACTGATATTAAAAGTTTTAATTTGTAAATTTGAAGTTACTGAAAGTTGTAAATTAGGAAATAATGTATAAAATTGAATTGCCAAATTTTGAAGGTCCTTATGATTTGATGCTATACTTTATTAAACGTGATGAATTGAATATTTATGATATTCCAATATCTAAAATAACAAATGAATTTTTGAATTATATTCGATTAATGCATTTTTTTGATTTAGAGTTGGCTGGTGAGTTTATATTGACTTCAGCATCTTTAATGAGAATAAAGTCAAAAATGTTACTTCCAGCTAAAGAAGTTGAAAATAATGAAGATAATGAAGACCCAAGGTCAGAATTAGTACAGAAATTATTAGAATATAAACAAATTAAAGAAGTTACAAATGATTTAGCAAATATTGCGGATAATAATAAATATTATTATTATAAACAATTATTTGAATTACAAAACATAGAAATAACTGATAATTTACCTTATAAAAATGCCAATTTGTTTGACCTTTTAAATGCATTTAATAATATAATTAACAGAAATAAAATAAATAAACCAGAACATTTTGTCGAATCAGTAAGTAAAACAGTAGAAGAAAGAATAGTTGAAATAGAAAATGAAATAAATCTAAAAAATAAAATCAGTTTTTACGATTTTCTAAAAGAAGAATCAAAAGAAATAATAGTACTTACTTTTTTAGCAATCTTAGATATGACCAAACAACAGAAAATATTAATAACTCAAGAAGATAATTTTGATGATATAATCATATTGAGATATCAAAACTATAATTGATTATATTATTTAGTAAATTACAAATATTAAATTAAATTAGAAATGAATCATATTCCTTATTATTTTACATTAACAGAAACTGAAAGAATAAATACTATAGAAGCATTAATTTTTGCGGCTGAAGAAGTAGTAATTAAATCAAAATTGGTAGAGATAATAAACTCAACTTATGAAAATAATAATAAAACTGTTTTAAGTGAAATAAATGAACTTTATAGAATTACCACAGGAGAATTAGATAATATAGTTGATAAAATAAATGAGGATTTGGCTGAATCTAACAGACCATATAAAATTGTGGAATTCGCAAATGGATATCAATTCGCTACAACAAAACAGTATGGTAAGTCTATTAGTTTTTTGATTAAATCTAAGAATAAAAAGAGATTAACTAATGCAATGTTGGAAGTACTTTCAATTGTGGTTTATAAACAGCCAATTGCAAAGCCTGAAATAGAACAAATCAGAGGTGTCAATTCTAAAGAAGTATTAAATAATTTATTAGATAGAAACTTAGTAAAAATTATCGGAAGGTCAGAAAGTCTTGGAAAGGCTTTATTATATGGTACTACTTCAGAATTTTTACAAACTTTTGGATTAAATAACTTAGAAGAATTGCCAAAATTAAGGGAATTAGAAGAAATAGTGTCAGATTCTTTTGAAGATGAAAGGGAAAGTTTTACACTTAAAATTGATGAAAAAGATATTCAAGATTTAAGAAAAACAAATATAAATACCGAAATTGGTATAATAGAAATAGAGAATTTGGAATAATTTTCACCCTTAAATTATACTAAATTAAAATTCTATATAAATATATAGGATTTTTTTAGTAAAAATACAATTTAGGCAAAAAAAAACACATAGTAAATATTTACAATGTGTTTTATACAAAAAGAACCTTGGCGACGACCTACTCTTCCACCCAGCTACCCAGGCAGTACCATTGGCGCAATAGGACTTAACTTCT